>JBOIGA010000007.1:28814-33994 GCA_050741875.1 Burkholderiales bacterium | reverse complement strand
GTGTGGGATAGGTAACTATCGCGGCAAAACCGACGAGCAGCGCAGCGACGAGCGCCAGCCCGGCAAGCCCCAAGAGCGGATACAAAACGAACCGTACAAACATATATGTCAGCTTAGACAAACACGGCGATTCCGCATTGTCGTCATCGCGCGTAAATTGCGCGATAATAAAAACAGCTTTACACGGTAGGCATTTGTTGATAGCATTTAAAGTGAATTATAGTAACGTGACGCAAACTTCTATGATTAAAGAAAAATTTGTTTCAGTCTTCAAAAAGCGGGTCCCGCTGATTGGGCTGGATATTACCTCGTCTTCGGTCAAGGTCGTCGAGCTCGAATCGTCGGGCAAGAACGGTTATCTGATCGAACACTATGCGATTGAGCCGTTGCCGCGCGACGCTGTCGTAGACGGCAACATCATGAACCTCGAAGCGGTCAGTGAGTGCGTCAAAAGGGCTTGGGTCAAGAGCGGCTCGCACATCCGCGAAGTCGCGGTCGCTTTACCCACTGCAGCGGTGATCACCAAAAAAATTGTCATGCCGGCGGGGCTGCGCGAGGACGAGATGGAATCTCAGGTCGAGACCGAGGCGAACCAGTATATTCCATTTGCGCTCGATGAAGTCAATCTGGACTTTCAAGTGTTGGGACCGACCGCCAATAGTCCGGACGACGTGGACGTTCTGATCGCGGCGGCACGCAAGGACAAGGTCGAAGACCGCGTGGCCGCGGCACAAGCGGCCGGATTAAAAGCTCTGGTAATGGACGTCGAATCGTTCGCTGCCGAAGCTGCGTTCATGCTTCTTCAGCAGCAACTGGGAAATGTCGCTGGTCAGACGGTCGCGCTGCTCGATCTCGGCGCGACGATGATCAAGCTATATGTGATGCGCGATGCGCAGATGCTGTACACGCGCGAACAACCTTTTGGCGGAAACCTCCTGACCCTGGAAATTCAGCGCCATTTCAACCTGTCGCCTGAGGAAGCGGAAGCGGCAAAGCGCGGCGGAGGGCTGCCGGACAACTATCAGTCCGAAGTATTGCATCCGTTCACCGAAACGCTCGCCATGGAAGTCGCGCGCGCTTTGCAGTTCTTCTTCACTTCGACGCAATACAACCAGGTAAATCAGCTTGTGTTGGCGGGAGGCTGTGCGATGATCCCCGGACTCTCGAAAATCGTCGAAGAGCGGGTGCAGGTTCCCGCGGTCATCGCCAATTCGTTCGCCAAAATGGCCGGGGCTAAGGCTCAGGCGCGCAATTTGAGTATGTACGCATCTTCACTAATCACCGCATGCGGCTTGGCCATTCGCCGCTTCGATCCGAAATGATACGAATCAACCTACTTCCACACCGGGAGATCAGGCGCGCCTCGCAGCAGCGTGAATTTCTGATCATGACCGGTTTCTTCGTCGGGCTCGCGATCGCCATCGTGGTTTCCGTCCATGGGGTCAACAGCGGCTTGATCGAAAAACAGATGAGCCGCAATAAGTTCCTCGAGACGAAAATCGCCGAGCTCGACAAGCAGATCGAGGAAATCAAAAGGCTGAAAGAACAAACTCAAGCGCTGCTCGCGCGCAAGCAGGTCGTCGAATCGCTTCAGGGAAATAGGACCGAAGTCGTGCATTTGCTCGACCAGCTCGTGCGGCAGATTCCTGAAGGGGTTTACTTGAAGACGGTCAAGCAGACCGGCGCCGTAGTCAGCATTACCGGATACGCGCAGTCGAATGCCCGGGTTTCCACACTGATGCGCAACCTCGAATCATCGGCGTGGCTCGAATCGCCGAGCCTGATAGAGATCAAGGCGCTGACGCAGGGCACTACCCGTGTATCGGAATTCACTCTAACCGTTAATCTCGCCCAGCAAGCCCCCGCCCCGCCTGAGCCGGTGAAGACTTCCACCGGGAAAACAGTATGAACCTCGACGCTTTGAAAAGACTGGATATCAAGGAGGCCGGTATTTGGCCGATGCCTTGGAAACTTGCCGCGCTTTCGCTTTTACTCGTTGCGATCGTCTTCTTAGGCTACTGGGTCGATTGGAAGAGCCAGTTCGAGGAACTCGAAGCAGCAAGGCAAAAGCAGGAGCACCTCAAGCCGCCGGTGCTCGACAAGAAGCGCCAGGCGGTCAACCTGGAAATTTACCGTAGACAGCTCGCGGATATCGAACAGGCTTTCGGCGCGCTGCTCAAGCAATTGCCGAACAAGTCCGAGATGGACGCGCTGCTGACCGACATCAATCAGGCAGGCTTGGGCCGCGGACTCGAGTTCGAGTTGTTCAAACCGGCGCCGCAGGAAACGATGTCCGAGTTCTACGCCGAGTTGCCAATCACGATCAAAGTCAGCGGCAATTACCACGATATGGGGGCCTTCGCGAGCGACGTCTCGCAGCTTTCGCGCATCGTTACGCTGAACGACATCAGTGTCACCGGCGCAAAGGAAGGCGGGCTGACGATGGAAGCCGTGGCGAAGACTTTCCGCTATCTCGATGAAGAAGAAGTCGCCAAGCAGCGCAAAGCGGCGAAGGAAAAGGCCGACAAGGCCAAGGGAAAAAAATAATGCGCGCCAATCTTGCACTCATTGCCCTTTCAGTCTCGCTCGCAAGCTGTGGCGGCGAGCATTCGGATCTGCAGCAATTCGTCGATCAGGCCGGACGCGACGCGAAAGGGCGCGTCGAACCGATTCCGGAAGTCAAGCCTTACGAGCCGTTCGAGTACGTTGCCTTCGATCTTCCCGACCCCTTCAAGCCGCGCAAGATCGCACCGGCGAAAGGCGGCGGGGGTCTCGAACCCGATCTCAACCGTCGCCGCGAACCGCTCGAAGCGTATCCGCTTGAAAATCTCAAAATGGTGGGCACGCTGAATCGCGGCCCGAGCTACTACGCCCTGATCAAAACCCCCGACAACAGCGTCGTGCGGGTGAGAAACGGCAACTACATCGGACAAAACTTCGGAATGATATTGCAGGTGTCCGAATCCGAAGTGCACCTCAAGGAAATTTTGCAGGACACCGCGGGAGAGTGGTCAGAACGAAACAGTACGCTGCAATTGCAAGACGAACAGGAGCCCAAGAAATGAGCAAAAATCTTTCGCGCCTAGTCTTCCTCTCCCTTATCGGGTGGTCGTTGGCTTTCGCGCCGGCGGTTAAGGCGGAGTCGAACAGTATCGAGAGCGTCAGCGCGACTTCGCTGCAGGCTGGCAAAACCGTGGTGAAAATTAATCTGAAGCAAGCCGTGTCGGCGTCGCCCGCGAGTTTTTCGATCAACAATCCGCCTCGCCTCGCTTTCGATTTCGCCGACACTGGAAACGGCCTCGGCAAGAACGCGCAGAACGTCGGGGAAGGCAGCTTACGCAGCATCAATCTCGTTCAAGCGAACGGCCGTACGCGTCTCGTTATGAATCTGACCAGACCCGTGACCTACGAAAGCCAGATTGAGGGCAACAGTCTTCTGGTCACAATGCAAACAATCGCCGAACAGACTTCCGCGAGTACAAGCACTAGCAATCGCTTTGCCGCGGCGTCGCCGAACGATCAGCAGCACGCGATCCGCGACGTGGATTTTCGCCGCGGCAAGGACGGCGAGGGCCGGATCGTCGTTGATCTGTCGGACAATGCAACTGGAATTAACATGCGGCAGCAAGGCAAGACGATCGTGATTGATTTCGCCAAGACCAGCCTGCCGCGCAATCTGGAGCGCCGCCTAGAAGTCACTGACTTCGCCACGCCGGTTCAAACCGTGGATGCGTTCTCGCAAGGCGGTAACGCGCGCCTCGTGATCGAGCCGAAGGGCCTGTGGGAACATTCGGCTTATCAGGCCGACACGCGCTTCATCGTCGAAGTCAAACCCATCGTTGAAGACCCGAACAAGCTCATCCAGGGCGGCAAACCCGGTTACAAAGGGGAGAAGTTGTCCCTCAACTTTCAAAATGTCGAGGTGCGTTCGGTCCTTCAGGTCATTGCCGACTTCACTGGCCTTAACATCATCACCAGCGACACTGTTTCGGGAAACTTGACTCTCAGGCTCAAGGACGTGCCCTGGGATCAAGCGCTCGACATCATTCTCGAGAGCAAGGGCCTGGACAAGCGCAAGAACGGTAATGTCGTCTGGATCGCGCCGCGTGACGAGCTCGCGACCCGCGACAAGCTCGCGCTCGAAGCCCAACAGCAGATCGCGGAGCTCGAGCCCACCCGGACCGAGGCTTTTCAGCTGAATTACCAGAAAGCCGACGCGGTGCAGAAGCTCTTAAGCGATCCGACGCAGAAAGTTTTATCGAAGCGCGGCAGCGCCATCAATGACGCGCGCACCAATACGCTCTTCGTCCAGGACACCCCTTCGAAGCTCGAAGAAGTTCGCGCGCTGATCAACAAGATTGACGTGCCGGTGCGGCAAGTCATGATCGAGGCGCGAATTGTCGAAGCGAGCGACACGTTCAGCAAGAACTTGGGTTTCCGCTTCGGCAACGTTTCGAGCGGTTTACGCGGATCGGGCCACAGCACGAATGTCGCCACCACAGGGCGTTTGGAAGACTTCACCAACCTCTTTCCGGCGAGCCCCACCGCGAATCCCACGACTGTTTTTCCGACTAACCTCGCGGTCAACTTGCCCGCGGCCGCCATCTCCGGCGCGACCCCCGGGGCTTTCGCCTTGCAGATCAGCAATAGTTTGACCGGCCTTTTGTTCCTTGAGATCTCGGCGCTCGAAGCCGACGGCCGGGGCAAAGTGATCTCGAGCCCGCGCGTCGTGACCGCCGATCAGGTCGAAGCGACGATCGAACAAGGAACCGATATCCCGTTCCAGCAGGCAACGAGCAGCGGCGCGACTTCGGTCACTTTCAAAAAAGCGGTCTTGAGCCTGAAAGTGAAGCCGCAGATAACCCCGGATGAGAACATCATCATGAACTTGCAGGTCAACAAGGATAATCCTCGTTTCGATCAGCCAGTCGCGGGAGGTGTGCCGATTGACACCAAGCAAGTGCAAACGCAGGTGCTCGTCGACAATGGCGGCACGGTTGTGATCGGCGGTATCTATCAGCAGACGCTCACCAACAACGTCAACAAGATTCCGCTCCTTGGTGATTTGCCGGTGTTCGGAGGCTTATTTAGGAACAAGTCCGAAGTTGACAATCGCAATGAGCTTCTCGTCTTCATCACTCCGCGAATCCTCAAAGACCATCTGAGCGCGCGCTAAGCTA
>JBOIGA010000007.1:0-28804 GCA_050741875.1 Burkholderiales bacterium | reverse complement strand
AAGCTAAACCCGCTCATGCGGCCCACCGCCGCGTGAGCGGAATTCAGCTAAAATTCCCGGAATGCACCCTTCCGGGAATATTTTTTTGGTCGGCTTGATGGGCGCCGGCAAATCAACCGTTGGCAAGCTTCTCGCGCGCGAGCTGCAGAAGACTTTTATTGATTGCGACCGTGAAATCGAGGCTCGTAGCGGAGCAAGCATTCCGCTTATCTGGGAATTCGAGGCCGAAGCGGGTTTTCGCCAGCGCGAATCGAAAGCGCTGCAAGAACTCACCCTACGAAATAATCTGGTGCTTGCCACTGGCGGCGGTGTGGTTTTGAGCGAAGAAAACCGCGAGCTGCTAAAAAGCCGGGGAACCGTGATTTACCTCCGGGCGTCGGTACACGAACTGTGGCTACGCACACGGCATGACAAAAACCGGCCGCTTTTGCAGGGAACCGACGTCCGCGCCAAATTGAAAAGTCTTTACGCCGAGCGCGATCCGCTGTACCGCGATATCGCCGACCTCGTGATGGACACGAGCCGGCAAAGCGTACGCATGCTGGTGCTCAAACTCAAGCAAGACCTTGTTCGCTTGGGTCCAACGAGCCTCTCTTATGCCAACGGCCTTTAGGATGCCCGCGAACCTCGAAGTCGCTCTGGGCGAACGCAGCTACCCTATTCTTGTCGGCCAGGATTTGCTCGATGCCGACAACATTCTTCCGTACTTGCCGCAAAAGCGCGCCGCGATTGTTACCAATGCCACGGTCGCTCCGCTTTATCTCGCCAGGCTGCGCACAAGCCTCGAGGGGAGGAGCGTCAATGTCGCGACTATCGTTCTGCCCGACGGAGAACAATACAAGAACACGCAGACCTTGAATCTCGTATTCGATGAACTCCTCAAGCAAAAATGCGAACGGACGACCACACTCATTGCGCTGGGAGGCGGGGTCGTCGGCGACATCGCGGGCTTTGCCGCGGCGACTTTCTTGCGCGGCGTGCCGTATATCCAGGCGCCGACGACTCTGCTCGCCCAAGTAGATTCATCGGTCGGTGGAAAAACCGGAATCAATCATCCGCTCGGCAAAAACATGATCGGGGCCTTCTACCAGCCTCGCCTCGTGCTCGCCGACATCGACACCCTCAAGACCCTTCCCGATCGCGAGCTTTGCGCGGGACTGGCCGAAGTCATCAAGTACGGCTTAATTCGCGACGCGCAATTTTTCACCTGGCTCGAATCGAATATACAGCGGCTCCTTGAGCGTGATGCCGATGCGCTCACGTTCGCGATCACGCGCTCGTGCGAAATCAAGGCCGAGATCGTCGCCGAGGATGAGCGCGAATCGGGAGTGCGGGCGCTTCTGAATCTTGGCCACACTTTCGGCCACGCGATCGAGACGGGAACGGGTTACGGTTCGTGGCTGCATGGCGAAGCGGTGGCCGCGGGCACGATGATCGCGGCGGAGCTTTCGGTGCGTCTTGGATCGGTTCCAGAATCGGCGTTGTCAAGAATCAGGGGCCTTTACGAGAAAGCACGGCTGCCGACAACTCCGCCGGCGCTTGGAATCGCGCGCTATCTAGAGCTGATGTCGATGGACAAAAAAGTGCAGGCGGGAAAGATGCGCTTCGTGCTGCTGCGAAGAATCGGCGAAGGATTCGTGAGTGATTCCGTCCCGCCGCCGCTGCTCGCCGAATGCCTCGACCTCGCGCATGCCTGAACTGGCGCCCTACGCGGTCAGTCAGGAAAATTCACGCGGCAGGCGCTACCAGGAAAAACTCGCAGTCGCGCGCAGCGAGTTCCAACGCGACCGCGATCGCATCATTCATTCCAGCGCGTTTCGCCGGCTCGAATACAAAACCCAGGTCTTCGTCAACCACGAGGGCGACCTCTTTCGCACCCGCTTGACCCACAGTCTCGAAGTCGCGCAGATCGGGCGCTCGATCGCGCGCAGCATTGGGCTGAACGAGGATCTGACCGAGGCGATCTCGCTCGCGCACGATCTCGGACATACGCCTTTCGGCCATTCGGGACAGGAAGCGCTCCATGCTTGCTCGAAAGAGCACGGCGGTTTTGAGCACAACATGCAATCGCTGCGCGTCGTCGATGTGCTCGAAGAGCGCTACGCCGAATTCGACGGTCTGAATCTGTGTTTTGAAACGCGCGAGGGAATACTCAAGCATTGCTCGAAGAAGAATGCTCAGAGCCTGGGAGACGTGGCGGTGCGCTTCCTGAACGGTGAACAGCCGCCGCTTGAAGCGCAGATCGCCAATCTGGCGGACGAAATCGCCTACAACAATCATGATGTGGACGACGGGCTACGCTCTGGTCTGATCGAGCTGGAGCAGCTTGAGTCGGTCGCGATTTTTGCCCGTCATGCCGAGAGCGTCAAGCAACAATACCCAAAAATATCAACGCGCCGCCTCATCCACGAGACGGTTCGCAGAATGATCAACACGCTCGTGCTCGACCTGATTTCGCAAAGCTCGGAAAACTTGCGCAGCGCCTCGCCCGCGAGTTTAGACGATGTGCGTAAGTCGCCACCGCTCATCGCTTTCAGTCCAGCGATCGTTGCCGAGCAGCACGAGCTCAAGGGGTTTCTCCGCCGCCATCTCTATCAGCATTTTCGCGTTGCACGGATGAGCGGCAAGGCAAAGCGTATCGTCAGCGAACTTTACGTCGCGTTCCACGAGGAGCCTCGATTGCTGCCGGAAAAATATCAGCAGCGCGCGAAGGATGATTTGGTTCGCGCAATCTGCGATTACATTGCCGGAATGACCGACCGTTACGCCATCCGTGAGCATCGCCGGCTTTTCGCTGTCGAAGAGACATGATATTGCGCTGCACAATGTTGATGGGGCAGGGTTATCGCGGTAGACTGGTAGGCCGTTTTGAGTGAATACCTCACGCTAATTCCGGCGGTAACAACAATGGTTTTTCCTCCGAAAAAGCAGGGCTTGTACGATCCCGCGCGCGAGCACGACGCGTGCGGAGTGGGTTTTATTGCCCATATCAAAGGGCAAAAAAGCCACTCGATCGTCGAGCAGGGGCTGAAGATTCTGAAGAATCTCACCCATCGCGGCGCCACCGGCGCCGATCCCCTGCAGGGCGACGGCGCCGGGATATTGATCCAGATTCCCGACGCGTTTCTGCGCGCCGAAGCCGCAAGGCTCGGTATCGCCCTTCCGGCTTTCGGCAGCTATGGGCTGGGAATGGTCTTCCTGCCGCGAATCGCTGAATCGCGCGGCGCATGCGAGAAAATGATCGCAGACCTAATCGTTGAGGAGGGCCAGGAGGTTTTGGGGTGGCGCGATGTCCCGACTTGGAACGAGGGTCTCGGCGAAGGCGTCAAGCAGCTCGAGCCGGCCATTCGACAGGTGGTCATCGCCCGCGGCGCGAATAGCCCTGACCAAGACGCTTTCGAACGCAAGTTATTCGTCATCCGCAAGCGAGTCGAACATGCGGTTCGTACACTCAAGCTCGACGACGGAAATTGGTTTTACGTGCCGTCCATGTCTTCGCGCACCGTCGTTTACAAAGGCATGCTGCTCGCGCGCCAAGTCGGGACCTTCTATCTCGACTTGCAAGATCCTCGGCTTGAGAGCGCTCTTTGCCTCGTGCACCAGCGCTTTTCGACCAATACTTTTCCGACTTGGGAGTTGGCGCATCCTTTCCGCATGATTGCGCACAACGGCGAAATCAACACGCTTCGCGGCAACGTCAACTGGATGGCGGCGCGCAGGCATGCGATCTCATCTCCGCTCCTTGGCGAAGATCTGGAAAAGCTGTGGCCTCTCATCGTCGAAGGCCAGTCCGATACCGCGTGTTTCGATAACGCGCTTGAATTGCTAGTCGCCGGGGGCTACTCGCTTGCGCACGCGATGATGCTGTTGATCCCCGAAGCGTGGGCGGGAAATCCTCTGATGAGCGAAGCACGGCGCGCGTTCTACGAATATCACGCCGCGCTGCTCGAACCTTGGGACGGTCCGGCGGCTGTGGCTTTTACCGACGGTCGACAGATCGGTGCGACCTTGGATCGTAACGGACTGCGGCCCGCGCGCTACCTCATTACCGATGACGACATAGTCGTCATGGCCTCCGAAGCCGGAGTCTTGGATGTGCCGCAGGAGAAAATCGTCAAGAAATGGCGCTTGCAGCCTGGGAAGATGTTTCTGATCGACGTCGAAGCCGGGCGCATCATTGACGACGAGGAGCTGAAAGCCGAGCTTTCGGCGAAACGGCCCTACCGCCAGTGGATCAACCAGACTCGGATTGCGCTCGAGGACATCCCGGCGAAAAGCGCTCGATTCGCGTACAAAGCGAGTCTGCTCGACCGCCAGCAGGCTTTTGGCTACACGCAGGAAGACTTGCGATTTTTGATGGCGCCGATGGCGGCGACCGCACAGGAACCCGTGGGCTCAATGGGCAACGATTCTCCGCTCGCGGTGCTCACCGATCACCCCAAGCCGCTGTACAACTACTTCAAACAGTTGTTCGCGCAGGTGACCAATCCTCCGATCGATCCGATCCGCGAGGAGCTGGTTATGTCGCTCGTTTCGTTTATCGGCCCGCGGCCCAATCTGCTCGGGATCGACGAAACCAAACCGCTTCCCCGTCTCGAAGTGAGCCAGCCGGTGTTGACCGGCGAGGAAATGGACAAGATCCGCGGCATCAGCAATTTCACCAATGGTGAGTTCCGCTCGGCGCAACTCGAGATCGTCTACCCCGCAGCGCATGGCGCCTCTGGCATGGAAGCTTCGCTTTCCCGTCTGTGCGAAAAAGCCGAAGCCGCGGTGCGCGCGGGCTCGAACATTCTCATCTTGAGCGATCGCAATCTCGATTCGGAAAACGTCGCCATTCCTGCGCTGCTCGCGACGGCGGCGGTGCATCATCATCTCGTGCGCAATGGCTTGCGAACCAGCACCGGGCTCGTCGTCGAAACCGGATCGGCGCGCGAAGTTCACCACTTTGCCGTGCTTGCGGGTTACGGCGCCGAGGCGGTCCACCCCTATCTCGCGTTCGAAACGATCGCGCATTTGAAAGACCTCGTGCCGCAGGACGTTTCATGCAAGGACGCCTGCAAGCGCTACGTCAAAGCGATCGACAAGGGTCTTTTGAAAGTCATGTCGAAGATGGGGATCTCGACCTACCAATCGTACTGCGGCGCGCAGATTTTCGAGGCGGTGGGATTGAACAGCGGCTTCGTGGAGAAGTACTTCACTGGAACCGCGAGCAACGTCGAAGGCATAGGGGTCACCGAAGTCGCGGAAGAAGCCGTGCGGCTGCACAAACTCGCTTTCGGCAATCACCCGCTTTACCTGAACGCGCTCGACGCCGGCGGCGAATACGCTTTCCGCATTCGCGGCGAGCCGCACATGTGGACTCCGGATTCGATCGCCAAACTCCAGCATGCGACTCGCGCCAACAACTACAACACGTACAAGGAGTACGCGAAGCTCATCAATGAGCAGTCGGAAGCGCTGATGACCTTGCGCGGACTCTTCGAAATCAAGCCGGCGGCCAGTCCGATTCCGCTGGAAGAAGTCGAACCGGCAAGAGAGATCGTCAAACGCTTCGCCACGGGCGCGATGTCGCTGGGCTCGATCTCGCACGAAGCGCACACTACTCTCGCCATCGCCATGAACCGCATCGGCGGAAAATCCAATACCGGTGAAGGCGGCGAAGATTCGATTCGTTACAAGCGCATGGAAAACGGCGATTCGATGCGCTCGGCGATCAAGCAAGTCGCCGCCGGAAGATTCGGCGTCACGACCGAATACCTCGTCAATGCCGACCAGTTACAGATCAAGATGGCGCAGGGCGCGAAGCCGGGAGAAGGCGGCCAGCTTCCCGGCCACAAAGTCTCTCCCTATATCGCCAGGATTCGCCATTCAGTTCCTGGGGTCGGCTTGATCTCGCCGCCGCCGCACCACGACATCTATTCGATCGAGGATCTGGCGCAGCTCATTCACGATCTCAAGAACGCCAATCCGAAGGCGAGCATCAGCGTCAAGCTCGTCTCCGAAGTCGGCGTCGGCACTGTGGCCGCGGGAGTATCCAAAGCGAAATCGGATCACGTCACAATTTCGGGCCACGACGGCGGTACCGGCGCGTCGCCGTGGAGTTCGATCAAGCACGCCGGCACGCCATGGGAATTGGGTCTCGCCGAGACGCAGCAAACGCTGGTGCTGAACAGGCTGCGGGGGCGGATCAAGGTGCAGGTCGACGGCCAGATGAAAACCGGTCGCGATGTCGTGATCGGCGCGCTGCTCGGGGCGGATGAATTCGGCTTCGCCACCGCGCCGCTCGTCGTCGAAGGCTGCATCATGATGCGCAAGTGCCATCTCAACACCTGTCCGGTCGGCATCGCCACCCAGGACGAAGAGCTGCGCAAAAAATTCGACGGGCAACCCGAGCATGTGGTCAACTATTTCTTCTTCGTCGCCGAAGAAGTGCGCGAGCACATGGCGCGGATGGGCTTCAAGACCTTCAACGAACTGATCGGCCGCTCCGACATGCTCGACACTCGGCGCGGAATCGCCCACTGGAAAGCCAAGGGACTCGACTTCTCGCGCATTTTTTATCGTCCGCAGGTTCCCGCCGACGTCGCGATCTATCAATGCGAGCAGCAAGACCACGGCCTTGCGCGCGCGCTCGATTTGAAATTGATCGAACAAGCGCGTCCGGCGCTGGAAGAAAAAAAGCCGGTTCAGTTTGAAACGTCGATTCGCAACACCAACCGCACTGTCGGAGCCATGGTGTCGGGTGAAGTCGCCAAACGCTACGGCCACGCCGGGCTGCCCGAGGACACGATTCACATCAAGCTCAAGGGTACCGCCGGCCAAAGCTTCGGCGCGTTTCTCGCGCACGGCGTCTCGCTCGAGCTCGAAGGTGAGGCCAACGATTATGTCGGAAAGGGACTCTCGGGCGGGCGCATCGTCATCTATCCGCCTAGGGAAGCGAAGATCACGCCCGAAAACAATATCGTCGTCGGCAACACCGTGCTTTATGGCGCTATTTCAGGCGAATGCTACTTCCGCGGAATCGCGGGAGAGCGCTTCGCCGTGCGCAATTCGGGTGTAGTTGCCGTCGTCGAGGGACTCGGCGATCACGGTTGCGAGTACATGACCGGCGGAACGGTGGTCGTGCTCGGTGGCACCGGCCGTAATTTCGCCGCTGGAATGAGCGGCGGAATCGCTTACGTGCTCGACCACCAGGGCAACTTCGCCGAGCGCTGCAACATGGCGATGGTTGATCTCGAACCCGTTCCGGAAGAAGAAGCCGCGCTCGAAGCCTTGGGGGGCAACGGCGAATCGCACGGCGAAGTCAGCATCAAACACCTCGGACAATCCGATGCCCGGCTCCTGCGTATGCTCATCCAGCGCCATCTGCACTATACCGGCAGTGCGCGCGCGAAAGCCATTCTGGAAAATTGGGACGTGTCGCTGCCGAAATTCGTCAAAGTCATGCCGCACGAATACCGGCGAGCGTTGAAAGAAATGGCGGCGGCGCAAGTTCAAGAACGGGCGATAGAAGCAGCGCATGGGTAAGATCACCGGGTTCATGGAGATTCCGCGCCATGAACACGAGTACAAGCCAATCGCGGAACGCATCCATCACTTTCGCGAAATCACCGTCCCGCTCCCCGATGCGGAGGTAAGTCGCCAGGGAGCGCGCTGCATGGACTGCGGCATTCCGTTCTGTCAGAGCGGTTGCCCCGTCGACAACATCATCCCCGATTGGAACGATCTCGTTTACCGCAGCGATTGGCGCGACGCGCTCGAAGTCTTGCATTCGACTAACAATTTTCCCGAGTTCACCGGGCGAATCTGTCCGGCGCCGTGCGAAGCGGCGTGCACTCTCAACATCAACAACGACCCAGTCGCGATCAAGAGTATTGAACAATCGATCATCAATAAGGGTTGGGAAGAAGGTTGGGTCAAGCCGCAGCCCCCGCTGCACAAGACCGGCAAACGCGTTGCCGTTGTCGGCTCGGGCCCGGCGGGAATGGCCTGTTCGCAGCAACTGGCGCGGGCTGGCCACGATGTGCTTCTGTTCGAAAAGAACGATCGCATCGGTGGTCTCTTGCGCTACGGCATCCCTGATTTCAAAATGGAGAAACACCACATCGACCGGCGCATGGAACAGATGTCCTCGGAAGGGGTGACGTTTCGAACGAACGCGCATGTCGGAGTCAATGTTTCGGCGAAAGCTTTACTCGACAAATTCGATGCCATCGCACTGACTGGCGGGTCGGAAGATCCTCGCGATCTACCTGTCCCTGGGCGCGATCTCGATGGAATCCACTTCGCCATGGATTTTTTGCCGCTGCAGAACAAACGCAATGCCGGCGATAACGTCCCGAACCAGCTCGTCGCGGCGGACAAGCACGTTGTAGTAATCGGCGGCGGCGACACGGGATCCGACTGCATTGGAACTTCGGTCCGGCAGGGCGCGCGCTCGGTCACGAATTTCGAGCTTCTGCCGCAACCCCCGCTTGAGGAAAACAAACCTCTGACCTGGCCGTACTGGCCGATGAAGCTGCGTACCTCCTCATCGCACGAAGAAATCTCCAGGGGCGGACGCGACTTCAGCATCGCCACGAAGAAATTCTCTGGAGAAAATGGAGCGGTCAAAAGACTGCACGGGATTCGGCTCGAATGGATCGGCGGCAAGATTCAGGAGATTCCGGGCACCGAGTTCGAAATCCCCGCGGATCTCGTTCTGCTTGCGATGGGTTATCTGCATCCCGTGCATGAAGGCATGTTGAAGGAGCTTGGGGTTGCTTTGGATACTCGCGGCAATATCGCGGCGGACACCCTTCGCTACCAAACTTCGATTCCAAAAGTCTTCGCCGCGGGCGACATGCGCCGAGGTCAATCGCTCGTCGTCTGGGCGATCCGCGAGGGCCGCCAAGCCGCGAGAGCGGTGGACGCGTTCCTGATGGGGAGCTCGGAACTTCCGCGCTGATCGTTCTACCAGTCAATCCGTGACTCGCATTGTCATTCCCGCGACAGCGGGAATCCATCGAATCGGATTCCGGATCTACCCCGGCCTGCGCCGGGGTCGCCCGGAATGACGGTCCCTCCCTGTAGCATCTTTCAAGGATGAAGGATATCCCTCGGCAGGAGCGGCTGATCTTTGCGCTTGATGTACCGAATGCGAGAGAAGCGAAGCGGTACGTCGAATTGCTTGGCGATTCGGTCAGCTTCTACAAGATCGGCTTGCAGCTTTTCACGTCGAGCGGGTATTTCGAGCTTCTCGAGTGGCTGCTCAAAAAAGACAAGAAGGTCTTTGCCGATCTCAAGCTTTTCGATGTTCCCGAAACGGTGCGGCTCGCGGTCAGGAACTTGAGCGCGAGCGGCGCGCAATTCGTCACCGTGCACGCGGGCAACCACTCGATTCTCGAAGCGGCATGCGCCGAAAAAGGCGAGCTCAAAATTCTCGCAGTCACGGTACTGACCAGCCTCGACCAAGGCGATCTACGCAATCTCGGATTTCAAAGCAGCGTCGAGGAGATTGTTATGTCGCGCGCCAAAAGCGCGCGCGAAATGAGCTGCGATGGAGTCATCGCTTCCGCCCGTGAAGCTCGTCCCCTGCGCGAAGAGCTCGGCGAAGATTTTTTGATCGTGTGTCCGGGTATCCGTCTTGAGGGAAAGAATGACGATCAGAAACGCACCACCGGCGTCGCCGAAGCTTTTGAAAGCGGAGCCGACTACATCGTCGTCGGGCGTCCGATTCGAGACGCTTCCGATCCGCGCCTCGCCGCAGAAGAGATCCACCGGCAGATCGCGACGGCATTCGAGTAAACGCTTGTCTAAGAATGACACATTGCTGCGCGCGCTTTTGCGCCAGCCGACTCCCTACACGCCAATCTGGCTCATGCGCCAGGCGGGGCGCTACCTTCCCGAATACAACAAGCTGCGCGCACAAGCCGGCGATTTTCTCGCCCTTGTCAAGAATCCCGATCTTGCAACCGAGGTGACGTTGCAACCCTTGCAACGCTTCAAACTCGACGCGGCGATTCTGTTTTCCGACATCCTCACGATTCCCGATGCGATGGGAGTCGGTATTTCGTTCGCCGAAGGCGAAGGTCCGCGAATCGCGCGGCCCGTAAGCACGGAAGCTGACGTGAAGACCTTGCGGTCGCCCGAACCTGGGAGCGATCTCCGCTATGTCCTCGATGCGATCGCTCAAATCAAAAGAGCATTGAAAGACGAAGTGCCGTTGATCGGCTTTTCCGGCAGCCCTTTTACCCTGGCTTGCTACATGGTCGAAGGCGGAGGCAGCAGCGATTTCACCAAAGTGAAGGCCATGTCGTATCGTGAGCCGAAGCTTTTGCATCGTATCCTCGATATCAATGCTCGCGCGGTGACCGAATATCTAAACGCCCAAATCGCTAGCGGCGTCGATGCGGTGATGATATTCGACACCTGGGGCGGCATTTTGACCGAGCCCGGATTCGCCGAATTTTCCCTCGCGTACACAGCTCGCGTGCTCGACGGTCTACGAGGCGCGCGCGTCCCCAGCATCGTTTTCACCAAGGGCGGCGGCAACTGGCTGGAAGCCATCGCAGATTCAGGCTGCGACGCAATCGGTCTCGATTGGACGGTCAATCTGGGAAACGCGAGAACGAGAATCGGCGACAAGGTCGCGCTGCAGGGAAACCTTGACCCGACGGCGCTTTTGACCACTCCCGAAGCCGTCGCGCGCGAAGCCGAAAAAATTCTGGCTTCCTATGGTCAAGGTGCGGGACATGTTTTCAACCTGGGTCACGGCGTCGTACCGCAAACCCCGCCGGAAAATGTCGCGGCGCTCGTTGACGCGGTACACCAACAGAGCCGCCGGCACCACTAGTTTGTAGTGAGCACAAAGCCGCCCAGCGAGGAGCGAGTCGTGCGCGTCGCGCTCGACGTTCCGGTTAATCACCTCTTCGAGTACCGCGCGACTAATGTTTCGATCGAAGACGTGGGCATGCGGGTTGAGGTCCCGTTCCGAAACAAACGAGCGGCCGGGGTTATCGTTGAACTCGCGGCATCGCCCGAAACTGAATCGCTGAAACCGCTTGGCCGGGTTTTTCGCGATGCGCCGCGCGTGTCGGAGGAAACGCTTAAGCTCGCGCACTTCTGCAGCGACTATTACCACCATCCGCTCGGGCAAGTCATCATGACGACCTTGCCGCCGCTCATGCGGCGTAACGTTCCGGCGCTGCCGAGTCCCACGGGTTACACCTTGACTGAAAACGGCGCGGCGATCGAAGTCGCCATTATTTCTCCGCGGCAACTGGTCAAGCGGCGAATACTCACGAAGCTCAAGTCGGTGAACTGGCTTTCAACAAGCGAGTTGAGGGCGATTTCGCCGCGCGCGACGAAAGTCCTTTGCGAATTGATCGTCGAGGGAATCGTCACGCCGTGCGCAGCGCCGAAAAGCGAAGCCGAAGCGCCCGCGTGCACACTGAACGTTGAGCAACGCGAGGCACTAAAAAAAATCCGCGCCGCAGGAAACGCCTTTCAACCATGGTTGTTGCAGGGCGTGACAAGCAGTGGCAAGACCGAAATCTATCTGTCGCTCATCGCCGATGCGGTCGAAAGTGGAGGACAGGCGCTCATGCTCGTTCCCGAAATCGCCTTGACGCCGCAGCTTGGGGCGCGCATAGCGGCGCGGTTTCCAAGTCGGCATGTTGCCTCTCTGCACAGCGGCATGCCCGGCGGCGAAAGGCTGCGAAACTGGATTTTAGCGCAGGACGGAACGGCCGATATCGTCGTCGGCACGCGGCTCGCGGTCTTCACACCGATTCCGAGACTCAAACTCATCGTCGTAGACGAAGAACACGACGGCTCGTTCAAGCAAAACGAAGGCCTGCGTTATTCCGCGCGGGATCTCGCGGTGTTTCGCGGAAAGCTGGCGAATTGCCCGGTGATCCTAGGTTCGGCGACACCGGCTCTCGAAAGCTACAACAAGGCGCGAACCGGCAACTACCAACTTGCGCGGCTCACGCGCCGAGCGCTCGATGCGTCGCTGCCGGAAATCTCGCTCGTTGACCTCGGTCGCGAGCCACCTAGAGAGGGCGTCTCGCGCACGGTCTTGCGCGCGCTTGAGTTGCGATTCGACAGAGGCGAGCAAAGCCTTGTTTTCATCAATCGCCGCGGTTACGCCCCCGCGCTGTGGTGCCCGAGTTGCGGCCATGCCGCTATGTGCCCCCGATGCAGCGCCAATCTCGTTCTGCATGTGAAGCGGCAGAACTTGCGCTGCCATCACTGCGGGCATGCGGAGAAAATCGCGCAATCGTGCCGCCGCTGCGGAGGTCCGGAGCTATTGCCGATCGGACATGGAACGCAGCGCATCGAGCAGACGTTGAGCCGGCATTTCCCCAGTGCGCGTATCCTGCGGATAGACCGCGACAGCACGCGCTCGGCGAGTGCGTGGGAAGGGATGTTGACTCAGATTCACAGCGGGGACGCCGACATTCTGGTGGGAACGCAGATCATCGCCAAGGGCCACGATTTTCCCAATCTCACTTTGGTTGCGGTCCTCGACGCCGACCAAGCGCTTTACGCTTCGGATTTCCGCGCATCCGAAAAACTCTTCGCGCAACTCATGCAGGTGGCCGGGCGGGCGGGGCGGGCGAAAGTCCCTGGAGAAGTGTTGATCCAGACGCGCTTTCCCGGGCATCCGCTTTTCGCGGCGATCAACGTTCACGATTACTGCGCATTCGCCGACTCACTACTCGAAGAGCGCAGGCGCGCGGCGTTTCCCCCGTTTGTTCATCAGGCCTTGCTTCGAGCCGAAGCGCTCCAAGCAAAATTGGTTTTCGATTTTTTGGCGCGTGCGGCGGAGCAAGGGCGCTCGCTCGCAAGCCGCGTCACGATTTACGATCCCGTTCCCGCGCAAATCGCCAAAGTGGCGGGACGCGAGCGCGGGCAATTGCTGGTGCAGTCGCCTTCGCGCCGAGCGCTGCAAGCCTTTTTGAGCCAATGGATGCGCGCGCTTCGCCGCGCCAGATCCTCGCGAGTACGCTGGTCCTTGGACGTGGATCCGTCCGAATTCTGAAAGCCTTCACGCTTTGGCTATAATTCGCGCCATGCTCAAGGATCAATTGATCGAACGTATCGCTCAAGCGGTGCAAAGCATCGCACCTCATGTTCAGGTATCGATCGAGCTCAGCCGTCCCAAGTTCGCGCAGCATGGGGATTGGTCGTGCAGTGTGGCGATGCAGTTGGCGAAATCACTCTCGCGTAATCCGTGCGAGATCGCGCGCTCGCTTCTCGCCGAGATGCCGGCGCCAAAGTTTTTAGAAAAAGCCGATATAGCCGGGGCCGGATTCATCAACTTCTTCCTCAGCGCCGAAGCGAAACGCGAAGTCGTCAGGGAAATTCACGAGAAGGGAGACGAATATGGGAAGGGCAGAATTGGAAGCGGACAACGAGTGCTGCTCGAGTTTGTCTCCGCCAATCCCACCGGCCCGCTGCATGTCGGGCACGGCAGAAGCGCGGCTTACGGCGCGAGTCTCGCCAATGTCCTCGAAGCCGTCGGATACCGCGTCTCTCGCGAATACTATGTGAACGACGCCGGGCGCCAAATGGATATTCTGGCGCTCTCAACCTGGCTGCGTTATCTGCAAGCGGCGGGAAAGCTGGTTCGCTTTCCCCCCAACTGCTACCAGGGCGAATACGTCGCCGCAATGGCGCGGCGGATTTTTGCATCGCACGGGCCGCGTTACGTGCGCGAGCAAGAACCCGGCGAGGCGCTTTCCGACGACGAAGCTGAGCTCGATCGTCTGATCGCATCGGCCAAGCGCAGCCTGGGCGATGACTACGCTTACATTCACGATTTCGCTTTGACCGAGCAGCTCGGCGACTGCCGCAACGACCTCGCCGAATTCGGCGTGCATTTCGATTCGTGGTTCTCGGAAGCGTCGCTGCATGCTTCAGGCGCTGTTGCCCAGACGATTTCCAGGCTCACCAGGAGCAGTGAGGTGTACGAGCAGGATGGCGCGCTATGGTTTCGCGCGAGCCGGCGCGGCGACGAAAAAGACCGCGTACTCAAGCGCGAGAACGGCGAATACACCTACTTCGCTTCCGACATTGCGTATCACGCCAACAAAATCGAGCGCGGCTTCGATCGCGTCATCGACATCTGGGGCGCGGACCACCACGGCTACGTCGCGCGTTTGCGCGGAGCGATTTCGGCGCTCGGCTACGCGCCCGAAAAATTCGCCGTTGCGCTCGTGCAGTTCGCGGTGCTCTACCGCAATGGCCAGAAAGTGCCGATGTCCACGCGCAGCGGGGAATTTGTCACTCTGCGCGAATTGAGAAGCGAAGTCGGCAACGATGCCGCGAGGTTTTTCTATGTCACGCGCAAAAGCGATCAGCATCTCGATTTCGATCTCGATCTCGCCAAATCGCAGAGCAACGACAATCCGGTTTACTACGTCCAGTACGCGCACGCGCGGATTTGTAGCGTGCTCAAGGAATGGGGCGGCGACGCGAACGAGCTGGCAGCGGTAGATTTAACGCCGCTCACGCTGAGGCACGAATTCGCCCTGCTTTCCGCCCTCGAGGATTACCCGCAAGCCGTCGAGACCGCCGCCAAAGACTTGAGCCCGCACGTGATCGCTTTCTATCTCAAAGACCTCGCGGCGCACTTTCATAGCTACTATAATGCGACACGCTTTCTTACCGAGGACAGACAAGTCGCGGCGGCGCGTCTGGCGCTCGTCGCGGCGACGGGACGGGTTTTGCGAAACGGATTGAAGCTGCTCGGCGTCTCGGCGCCGGAATCGATGTGAGCACCGATTACAAGAACCCGAGACAGCCACATTCGAAGCGCGCGGGTTCTTTTCTCGCCGGAATTCTGATCGGCCTTTTGCTCGGCCTTTTAATCGCCGCCGCGGTTGCTTGGTACATCACCTCAGGCCCTACTCCGTTTCGCGAACCTAGATCCGTCGAGCCCATCGAGCCGATTCCTCCGGTCGCGAACGAAGCTCAGAAGACCGCGCCGGTCGAAGAAAAAAGACGTTTCGATTTCTACAATATCCTTCCCGGAACCGAAGAACTCGTCCCTGAACAGGATTTGAAACAGCCGGCGAAGAGCGGCGACGTTTACTATCTGCAGGCAGGCTCGTTTCAAAAGGCGGCCGATGCGGACAACCAGAAAGCCAAACTTGCGCTGCTCGGCTATGAAGCTTCGGTGTCGTCGGCCGCCATCCCCGACAAGGGCGTGTGGCACCGCGTGCGTCTCGGCCCTTACAGCAAGGTTGACGAAGTCAAACGCATGCGCGCCGGGTTGAAACAAAACGCGATCGAGGCAAGTCTTATTAAAGTTCGCGAAAATTCTCCGCGTTAAGTGCAAGGTTCGCGAAAGTCCGGCGCGTTGGGGTTAAGGAAGGCGCCCGTTAAACGAAACGCAGGCGAAAGCGTTAAGCAGCAGTGCGCGCCTGCTAATCTCTGGAGAAAACATGCTTAAGCGATTTCTACCTTTCGTAGTAACGTTGCTCGTCGCCTGCACCCAAGCGACCGCGGAACCGGTGGCCGGCAAGGACTATATCGTCATTGATCCGCCCATCCCGACCGGCGCGCCGAACAAAATCGAGGTCGTCGAGTTTTTCTACTACGGTTGCCCGCACTGCTACCAGCTCGAGCCGCACTTGAAAAGCTGGCTTAAGCAAAAGCCCAACGACGTCGAATTCCGGGCGCAGCCCGCAGTGTTCCGTGAATCGTGGATTCCGCTGACCAAAGCCTTCTTCGCCCTCGAAGCGACGGGAGATCTGGCTCGCCTCCACGAGAAAGTCTTCGCCGCTCTGCACGATCAGAACGTGCCGATCAACGACGACCAGGCGCTTTTCGCCTGGATCGAAAAACAGGGGGTCAACCGCGACAAATTCGTCGACGCCTACCAGTCCTTTGGCGTTCAGGGCAAGACGCAGCGCGCGGTGCAGATGACGAAGGAGTATCGCGTCGCCGGAACGCCTTCAATCGTCGTGGATGGGAAATACATCACTTCGGGAGGAATGACCGGCAGCCACGAGAACATGCTTAAAGTCGTGGACTACCTCATCGCCAAAGCCCGCGATTCAAAGACAGGCGCGAAAGGTTAGCTAAGCCGAGGGCTGATCGGCAGTAAAATCTTGTTCGTTTCTCTGACCCCTGGCCACAACGTGGCGGCGCCTATCTCTTCGCCCGATCCCGGTCGTTACTCGGCCTCTCCGGACTCATGAAGTTGTTGGTTTGGCCCGGCTTCGGCCCGCCGGCTTTGGGCGTTTCGGGCTCGGCGTAAATTGGCGGTCGCGGGGTTGTCGGTGGTGGCGGCTCGTACGCCCTTTGCTCGGGCAGGACATTCGGCTTGGGCGGACGCGGGGTGAGTGGGTCACTACAGGCCGCGGCAAGCGTCGCAGCAACAACTATCGTGATTAGAATTTTCATTTCTGCTCCTTTCAAATACCGTCCTTCGAGCACGAAACATACCGGCGCGTAGGCAGAGAACAGCGCCACAAACCTCGGGATTCGCCTCCGGGCGATTCTCCAGCCTCATCTTCTCGAAGACGTGTAAAAAATACGAAGGGCTTGGAAAAAAAGACACGTCATGTCAACGTCAGGTTGAATCTGCGCCGCGATTTTTTTTGGTTTTTCCAAACGCTGCCGGAACTTAAGATCAATGGCACACCGTTTGCTCAAGCACGCATACGTAGCAACTAACAATAATAAGAGACGAGCGGTAGAGGAGTTGCATACCAATCATCTCAATGACTTTATCCGCTGTTGACCTCCTCCTCAGGGCGGATTTAGAAGGGCGCTGAATGCGCCCTTATTCTTTTTGGTCTCTCCCGCGGCCAGGCACGTCTTTGGCTTCTGCCCTGATGCTCGACCATGAAGATGCTTTCGATTTCACGCTCGCCGGCGTACTTCTTCTACGCCGCCGGCATTGCCGCTGCCATTCTCGGCGCGGTGGCGCTGCTGTTTTGGCATAGCGGCGCGGAGCCTTTTTATTCGATTCAACCCGCCCCGTATGGAACCGCTATCGGTCTGGTGCTCTACGGGCTCGCAGTCGCCGCACTCGCTCTCCGGCGCCACGCAATCGCCAATGTCTTCGCAGCCGCGCTCATCGGAATCGCGGGTGTACGCATGATCGAATTCCTGGCGAACGCCAATCTCGAATTCGAGATCTTTTTCAGCCGCTACGACGGCGACCCGCACCGCGCGGGCGCGCTGACCGCATTTTCATTTGTGCTCCTGGGCAGCGCGTTGATCACGCTTGCGCGCAAGGCAGGCGGTAAACCTTCGCTCATCGCCGCATCGCTGATCGCGACCGCGGTCCTCGCCATCTCGCTCACCACGCTCGCGGGCTCGATGACCGCGGATTACTCCGCTTACGACACGCTGCAGTTCAACGGCGTGACGATCCCGGTCGCGCTTTTGCTTCTAGCGCTTTCCGCGAGCCTGATTGCGTTCGTTTTCTTCGCCCGGCCGGAACACGGCATTTCGATCGCGCGCTGGGCGCCGCTCGCCGTGGGCCTGGGTATATTCATCGGCGCGCTGCAGCTTTGGCAGGCGCTCATCGTCTGGGAAGAACGGCAGATCGAAAAGGACGTCGTGTGGGCCGCTTCGGCGATCAACTCGCACATGCACTCGAGACTGAAAGAGCAGGTCGCAAACCTCGAACGTCTCGCCTCGCGCTGGGAAGTCTACGAACCGACTGAAAGCCAATGGCGCGCCGACGTGCGCGCAACTCTAAGGCATTCGCATTTCACCGGCATCGCCTGGTTCGACAAGAACTTGCGCCTGCGCTGGAGCTCGCTACCCGGCGCCGCTCTCATCCGCCCGGAGCGCGGCGAGAACCCTTCGTTTTCCCAGTTTGTCGTGCTCGACTCCGGAGAAATGGGAGTGCACGTCATGTTGCCGCTGCTTTATCAGAACACTTTCGACGGCGCCATCGTCGGCGTGCTGCCCATGCGCGAGCTTCTACGCGAAATCCTACTCGGAAGCCAACCGGGTTTTTCGCTGGCGCTCGTCGAGGGCAAACGCGAGGTCATTTCGCTCAACGGGGAAAACCCGGCGCTCGCTCGCCGTTGGGGCGTCGAGCAGCCCTTCGTCTCGCACAACGCCGAATGGATGCTGCGCATCGCACCGGCGGCCGAATACCTGGAAGTCGCGCGCACGAAGCTTCCCCAAGTGCTCCTGATCTCGGGACTGGTGGGCGCGTCATTGCTCGCCGTGGCGGCGTTCTTCTATCAGTCGGCGCGGGCGCGGGCGACCGAGTCGGGAATCGCCAATCGCCAACTCGCGCGCGAAACGGAGGAGCGCCGGCACGCGTCGCTTGCGCTCGCGCGTTCCGAGGCTCGTCTGTCGGAGATCATGGAGCAGGCGCAGGATGCCATCGTTTCCTTCGACGCCGAGCAAAACATCACTCGCTTTAATCGCGCCGCGGAAAAAATATTCGCCGTCCCGGCCGCGGAGATGCTCGGACAGTCCGTCAGCCGCCTCTTGCCCGGCATCGAGACTTTCATCTCGCCACAACCGCGCGAAATGACCGCGGCGCGAAGTGACGGCACGACCTTTATCGCCGAAGTTTCGATCTCGCGTTCCGGCACAGACGATGAAGCGGTATACACCGCCGTTTTGCGCGACGTTTCCGAACGCAAGAAAGTCGAGCGCGAAACAAAAGGCGCGATGGAGTACTACTTCCGGCTGTTCACGGATTTCCCGACCCTCGTGCGGCGCACGGATGTTTCCGGCGAGTGCGATTATGTCAACGACGCGTGGCTCAGACACACGGGACGCGGTCGAGAAGAGGAACTGGGGAAGGGGTGGATCAAGGGCGTACACCCCGAGGACGCCGAAATGTGCTTTCAGGCTTTCGCGCGCACTTTCAACTCGCGCGGGCCTTTCGAGATGGAATACCGCTTGCGGCAGCGCGACGGCGAGTACGGGTGGATCCATGATTTCGGCAAACCGACTTACGATCCCAAAGGTGAGTTCGAAGGCTATTTGCATGCGTGTTACGACGTTTCCGCGCGCAAGCGGGCGCAACTTCAGTTAGAGCGTTCGCGCAAGCAATTGCGCGCGCTGTCGGCCCACCTGCAAACCGTCCGCGAGGAAGAAAAGATCGTTCTGGCGAAGCAAATCCATGATGAGCTCGGAAGCAAACTGACCGCGCTCAAACTCGACCTTGGCTGGTTGATCGCCAAGCTGCCGCCCGAAGCGCGTGAGAAAGCCTCCGCGATGGGCAAGGCGCTCGATGCCGCCCTCAACACTATGCGCCGGATGTGGTCGGAGCTACGTCCCTCGGTCCTCGACGACCTTGGGCTTCCGGCGACGATCAAATGGGAAGCGCGCGAATTCCGCAAGCTCTGGCGCATTCCGGTGCATGTGCGGCTCGAGCCGGAAGAGGCTGAGGTCCCGCCGCAGATCGCGCTCGCGCTCTATCGAATTTTGCAGGAGGCGCTCGCCAACATCGCGGTCCACGCCAAGGCTACCGAAGTCGGTATTGCCTTTCGTATGAACGATGAATCGTGGGCGCTCGAAGTGCGCGACGACGGGGTTGGCGTGGATGAAGCCAAAATTGCCGCAGCGGATTTGGCCGGCTATGGAATCTCCGCGATGTTCGAGCGCGCCCGCGCTCTGAACGGTATGGTCACCGTCAAAGGCACGCCCGGCCGGGGAACAGCCGTCTCTGCGACCATACCTCGGCCCCGTCCCAAGCGCGCTGCTTAGCAAAAACCCTCGCGCTTCATGCCGCTGTCTGCGGGAAGCGACGTTGGCGTTTGTACACCGGGTTGTAGGAGTAAGTCCGACTTCTCCTACTTTGTAAAACTTACAAAAGAAAGCGGAAAGCGCCTATATCGCGGCCTTCGCCCCCGGCCTATGCTTCGTTGGTGCAAAAACACGCCAATACAGAGGAGTCACCCCCCATGAGCGAGATCTACGCCTTCAATGCCAAAGCCCTGGACTTTCCCCTGCCAGGCATCGATTCGGTCCCCAAAGCAATGGTGTTTCATCAGTCGCCGAAGTTGAATCGCTACGGCCAGCTTTATGGCAATTCGCGCCCGATGAAGAAGCTCTATCAGATGATCAAGAAAGTGGCTCCGACCGACGCCACGGTGCTTTTGGTCGGCGAGTCGGGCACGGGCAAGGAGCTCGTGGCCAATACCATCCATCAGATGAGCTTGCGCAAATCGCGACCCTTTCTCGCGATCAACTGCGGCGCGATCCCGGCGAATTTGATCGAAGCCGAGCTCTTCGGCTATGAGCGCGGCAGCTTCACCGGCGCGAACAAGCAGCACCGCGGCTACTTCGAACGCGCGCACGACGGCACGCTGCTTCTCGATGAGATCACCGAAATGACGCCTGAGCTGCAAGTCAAACTCCTGCGCGTGCTCGAAACCGGAAGCTTTACCCGAGTCGGCGGCGACCAGGACATTAAAGTCAAAGTCCGCGTGATTGCCGCGACCAACCGCCAGCCGCAAACGGCGGTCGCCGAGGGACAACTGCGAGAAGACCTCATGTATCGCCTTTCGGTGTTCCCGATTGAACTACCCCCTTTGCGCGAACGCGGCGAAGACGTGGAATTGCTGGCGCAGCATTTTCTCGATGTCTTGAATCAGGAAGACGGTGCGGATAAACACCTGTCGCCCGAAGCCGTGCGCATCCTGAACAACCACGTTTGGCCGGGAAATGTGCGCGAACTGCAAAATATCATCCAGCGCGCCTTCATTCTCTCCGACGAAACGGTTGAACTCGATGGACTCATCAAACCCGCGGCCTCGCCAATGCCGCTGGTTGGCAACCGCCTGCAATTCGCCGTCGGCACGCCGCTGGCGGAAGCGGAGAAGCACATGATTTTCGCCGCGCTCGATCATTACGACGGCAATAAGAAGAAGACCGCTGAAGCGCTGGGCCTGAGCCTGAAAACGCTGTACAACCGCCTTTCCGAATACCGCGTTGACGACGTTGACGAGAGCTACGCGGCGACGGCCTAACTTTTATTACTACGCACTTTTACCACGCACGCGCGCTACCGATTTTTTGAGAGCGCGCGCGAGTTTGTCTCCGTTCTTGCCACGCCTTTTCAACAGCGCGGCAACGCTCGCTTCGTCTCCCCGGAGCGAGGTGCACGCGGCACGTCCTTGGAGGTCGCGTTCAAGATACGCCTCGATCACTTCGGGGTGAATATAACAGTTACGGCAAACCGTCTTGGTATTGCCGAGTTTCTTCGCCACGGATTCGATCGCCGAAAGGATATTCTTCTTCGCCTGGCTCTGGGATTGGAAATAGTTTAGTTGATTGAGCGCGCCATATGCGAGCACGGTCCCTGCCCAGGTGCGAAAGTCCTTCGCGGTGAAATCCCCGCGCATGGCTTCGCGCAAGTATTCGTTGACGTCGGCGGCTTCAATCGAGCGCTTCTCGCCTTGCTCATCGATGTATTGAAACAGCGTGTAACCGGGAAGATCGCGACAGCGCTTGACGATTTTCGCGAGGTGCGGGTCGGCGACCGAAATCGTGTGCGCAACGTTGCCTTTACCTTTGAATTCGAAACGCAAGCCCTGATTTGACGGCTTCACATGCCGATCGCGCATCGTCGTCAAACCGAACGATTTGTTGTTCCGCGCGTACTCCTCGTTGCCGACGCGAATCAGCGTCGATTCGAGCAAGGACACGACCGTAGCGAGGACCTTGTCTCGCGGCAAGCCCTGCGCTTTCAAGTCGCGCCTGAGGCGGCGTCTCAGCTTAGGCAAGCCGACGGCGAACGCGAGCAGGCGGTCGTATTTATTTTCATCGCGCACTTCGCGCCAGCGTTTGTGGTAGCGGTACTGCTTGCGTCTTTTGGCGTCTCGTCCAGTCGCTTGCAGGTGCCCATTTTCACGAGGACAGATCCAAACGTCGCCCCACGCGGGCGGAATGGCGAGCGCTTTGATGCGCAGCAGATCATCGGCATCAGTGAGCTTTCTGCCTTGCGCATCCAAGTACACAAAGCTCTTGCCGTTGCGCTCCCGTCGTATTCCGGGTTCATCGCCGCTAACGTAGCGGAGCGCCGCGGCTTTGGCGATTTCGGGTTCAATTACGTTCAAAGGTTTTTCGGCTAGAATGATGGTGACAACCCCCGTCAGCAATTCATGTGCCACTGACCCCCATGCGCGATGTCACCCGAGTTTTCGTGTGCGACGATCACGCGATTGTCCGCACGGGTTTGAAGCAGATACTCGACGAGGCGTCCGATATGAAGGTCGCCGGCGAGGCCGCCACCGGCACCGAGGCGCTGAAAAAACTGCGTGAACTTGACTGCGAGGTCGTCCTGCTCGACATCGCGATGCCGGAAAAAAACGGCATTGACACTTTGAAGCAGATAAAACAGCTCAAACCTAACCTGGCCGTGCTCGTGCTTTCGATGTATCCCGAGGAGCAATACGCGATCAGCTTGCTGCGTGCCGGAGCCGCGGGCTACATGACCAAGGAGTCGGCGACCGATCAGCTACTCTCGGCGATTCGCAAGGTCGCGGGAGGCGGAAAATACATCAGCCCGACGCTCGCCGAAATACTCGCCTCGGAATTGGGCGGTGACACGGACAAACCGCTGCACGAGAGTCTGTCGAAGCGCGAGTTCCAGATTTTTTGCAAACTCGCCGCTGGCCAGACCGTGTCCGATATCGCCAACGAAATTTTCTTGAGTGTAAAAACCGTCAGCACGTATCGCTCACGCGTTCTCGAAAAGATGAAGATGAAAAACAACGCGGAACTGACGTACTACGCGGTAAAAAATGGGCTGATAGAGTAAGGGCGCAAGATTTACCGCAAGAGTTGTAAGAATTCTCACAACCCTGCGTCCTTAGTCCTCTACATTATCTGTCCTCTGATGATGGCATGCATTCTGCTGACCCACCAATAACACTGTTTCAAGGAGATCAGAATGTATTTAATCAAGTTGACTGCGGCGATCATCGCCACGACGCTTGCGCTAGCGACGTGCAGTACACCCACCGAGCATGTACCTTTCGACCGCAAGGGGAATAACGAGGATCGGCAGTCGAGCACCAGGGATGCCTGTAGCAATTGCGCGGTCGTGGAAGACGTTGACCTGGTCGCGCACGACACGGATGTCGGCGTAGGGGCCGTCGCCGGCGGCATCGTCGGCGGGGTTGCTGGCGCGGCGATCGGAAACGAAATCGGCGACGACGACAGCGAGGCCGGAGCCATTGCCGGCGGCGTTGCAGGCGCAGCGGCAGGCGCTTACGGAGGACACAAAGCCGAGCAATACTACAATCGCGAGAAAGACGCGTATCGCATCACGCTGCGTATGCACGATGGCTCATACCGCACCGTCACGCAAAGTGAAAAGCCGGGATTTCGCAAGGGTGATAGAGTGCGTATTGAGGACGACCGCGTTGTGGCGCGCTGACTGCATGAAAAAAAGCGGGACTTGAGGTCCCGCTTTTTTGGCGTTGAGAGTTTCTACCTTTCCACGGTAGGAAACTCATCGGTCCTGTTTGCGCGAATCCCGAGCTTCCGCTTTTTCTTCCTTCGCGTCTGCCTTGGCCTTTGCCTTGTCCTTATGCGCCTCAGACGAGATCTTCGCTTGCTCGTATTGCGCCTTCGCGTCCGCGAGAGCTTTCTTCCTATTGGCGTCGGCTTCTTTTTCGCAGGCATTTTCGGCTTTGCCGGACAGCGCGTCGCACTTCTCTTTTGCCACTTTGTGGTCCGCTTTAATTTTGTCCTTCGCCGCTTTGTATTCCACCTGCGCGCGGTCTTCATTAGCGTTGGCGGTCGCTTTGGCGGTCTTCTCCTCGGCCTTGGCGTCAGCCTTTTCGGCGGCTTCCGGAGCTGCCGCCAACACGGCAATCGAGGACGCGAAGAAACCAACGATGATCGCGCTTATTATTTTGGTCATGGATTCTCCTTTCATAGATTCGATTCCCAGTCCCGTACCTGCCGGTCAGCCTCGTCGCGGGAAATGCCATACCTCACCATGCTCGACCGCCGCGACATGTCGCCGGTCGGGTACAAGCGCATCAACAAGAACAGCGGCAAGGAAGTGCCGTGGGACGAGATCGTCAAGGGCTACGAATACGAAGACGGCGAGTACGTTGTCTTGGGCGAAGCGGATTTCAAGCGCGCTAACGTCGAGGCGACGCAGACGGTCGAGCTTTTAAGCTTCGTCGAGGCCGCGCAGATTCACTCGGTCTATTACGACACCCCGTACTATCTGACCCCCGGGAAAAAAGCCAAGAAGGGTTATGCGCTGTTGCGCGAGACATTGCTGCGTACGGGAAAAGTGGGAATCGCCAAAGTTGTCATCCGCACGCGCGAGCACTTGGCGGCGCTGGTTCCTTTCGGGCCGATGCTCGTGCTCGAACTCTTGCGCTTCGCCGAAGAGCTGCGCGATCCAAACGGTTTGGAAGTTCCGCTCGACACTTTGGCCGACCTCAAGGTCGGTGAAAAGGAACTCGCGATGGCTGAGACGCTCGTTGCCGAGATGGAGGAGGACTGGAAGCCCGAGCAATATCGCGATGAATATCGCGAAGACCTCTTGAAGTTCATCGAAAAGAAAGTGAAATCGGGAAAGACCACGACGATTTCAGAGCCGGTGGAAGAGAAGGAAGAGCGCAGGAGCGCCGACGTGATCGACTTGATGGCGATGCTCAAAAAGAGCGTCGCGAAAACCGCGAAGAAGCCAAAGAAAGCGGCGCCCGCCAAGGCACGGCGGAGAGCTTGAGTCGGGTGAACGGCCTGTTCACCGTTTACCATTCACGTTCTTGGTAAATGGCCCTCGAAACCTACAACAAGAAACGCGATTTCAAAAAAACTCCGGAACCTCCGGGTAAAAAACCGCGCAAGAAAAGCGGGCAAACCTTCGTCGTTCAGAAACACGCCGCGCGGCGACTGCATTACGACTTTCGCCTCGAGCTCGACGGCGTATTACTGAGTTGGGCGGTCCCGAAAGGTCCGAGCCTCGATCCAAAACAGAAACGGTTGGCGGTGCATGTCGAAGACCACCCGCTTACCTACGGCGGCTTCGAGGGAATCATTCCGGAAAAGCAATACGGCGCCGGACCAGTACTCTTGTGGGACCGTGGGACCTGGGTCCCGCTCGGCGACGCAAGAAAATCGTATCGAGAAGGCAGCCTCAAATTCGAGCTTCATGGCGAAAAACTGCATGGCCGCTGGGCGCTCGTTCGCATGGGGAAACAGGACGGAGCAAGAGAGAACTGGCTGCTCATCAAAGAGCGTGACAACGAAGCTCGCTCGGGCACAGAGGCCGAAATTGTCGACCGCGAAGTTAAGAGCGTGGAGAGCGGCAACACGATCGAACAAATCGCCGCACTTCCCGCGCAGGCTTGGCGCGGAGGCAAAGCACGTAAGCTCAAGAGCGTGGTCGCTGAAGGGCGCGCCGTTAAGCTTCCGGAAACAATCAAGCCGCAGCTTGCGACGCTGGTCAAGGAAGTCCCACAAGGAGCTGGATGGTTGCACGAGATCAAATACGACGGCTACCGCATTTTGTGCCGAGTGGAAAAGGGCAAGGCGCGTCTTGTCTCGCGCAATGGTTTGGATTGGACTTCGCGCTTTCACAGGATCGCGGCCGCCGCAAAAACCCTGCCCGTAAAGGACGGCTGGTTCGACGGCGAAGTTGTCGTACCGGACGGCTCGACCGATTTCCAGGCTTTGCAGAACACGCTCAATCAGGGGTGCGAGGTCGAACTGACCTATTATCTTTTCGATGTCATCTACTGCAATGGGCGCGATTTGCGCGGGATACCGCTCATCGAGCGGAAGAAGCTATTGTCCGAGCTGGTTGCCGCCCAAGGGCCGATTCGATACAGCGATCACGTCGAAGGCAACGGCGACGTTTTCTTTGCGCAGGCATGCGAACACGATCTCGAGGGCATCATCTCAAAACAGCGTGACGCAAAGTATGTTCACGCTCGCACGCGAAGCTGGGTCAAGGTCAAGTGCGGAAAGCGGCAGGAATTTGTGATCGGCGGCTACACCGATCCTGCCGGTTCGCGCATCGGCTTAGGCGCCCTTCTGGTCGGAGTGCATGACGAAAACGGCGCGTTACGCTATGCCGGAAAAGTCGGCACCGGTTTTAACGATCAGTCGCTTCGCGAGCTCAAATCGAAACTCTCGGAGATTGAGCAGGAAAAATCGGCTTTCGCCAATCCGCCGCGTGAACGCGGCGTGCACTGGGTACAGCCCGAGCTCGTCGCCGAAATCGCTTTCGCCCAATGGACCGATGACGAGGTAATCCGGCATGCGTCGTTTCAGGGTTTGCGGGCGGACAAGTCGCCGAGCGAGATCGTGCGCGAAAAGCCGATCGGGACGCGGAAGACCGGTCCTGCGCGAAGTCGAGGAGCGGGACAAGGGAGGTCGGAAGGTCGGACCACGAAGCACGATGCCGCGAAGAAAAGTCGCAGCAAGTCGAACAAGCCCTTAATTAGCTCGTCACACGGGCGCAAGGTCGTCACCCCGGAAGGATTGAATCCGGGGCCGGTGTCCAGACCATCGCGAGCACTGGATTCCGGCTCCCGGCTTAAAACACGCCGGGACAAGCTTCGCCGGAATGACGCATTGGAGGGTTTGACTAAAATCAGGCTCACTCACCCCGATAAAGTGCTTTATGCCAAGCAGGGCGTCACCAAAAAAGATCTGGCACTCTATTACGCAGCCGTCGCCGATCTGATTTTGCCGCACATCGAGAATCGTCCTTTGACGCTCGTGCGCTGCCCGAACGGCCCGACTGGCCAATGCTTCTATCAGAAAAATATCAGCGAGAGCGTTCCCGAAGCAATCGAGAGCGTACCAATCCCGGATGAGGACGGAACTTCGCATTACATGATGGCGAACTCGCCGCAGGCGCTGATGGGGCTTGTGCAAATGGGCGTTCTGGAAATCCATCCTTGGGGCGCAACCGCTGACGATCTTGATCGTCCCGACCGAATGTTCTTCGATCTCGATCCCGACGCCGGCCTCGATTTTGAGAAAGTCATCGAAGCTGCGAAGTTGTTACGCGATCGGCTTTCCGACCTTGGATTGGTATCGTTTCTAAAAACAACGGGTGGGAAAGGATTACACGTCGTCGTGCCGCTTGAGAGACGTCATACCTGGAACGAAATGAAAGGTTTTTCCAAAGCGCTCGCGGCAGACATCGTGCGCCAGGCGCCGCGCTCTTACACTTCGAAAACGCCCAAAGCGCAGCGCAAGGGAAAAATATTCATCGACTATCTTCGCAATGGTAAAGGCCAAACAGCGGTCGCCGCGTTCTCCACTCGCGCCAAACCCGGCGCGACGGTTTCCGTTCCGCTCGATTGGAAAGAGCTAAGGCCTGACTTGCGTCCCGATCACTACAACGTGCTCAACCTGGGCGAACGGCTGAAGAAATTACGCCGCGACCCGTGGAGTGATTTTCTTGAAGCGCGGCAGTCGCTCACGCGGAAAATGAAGCGGGAGCTTGGGATGAAGTGAGAAAGAAAAGCCGGGGTTTAAATGCTTTGTCGAAACGCTGTTAACGACTCCCGGTGGAAGCGCATTTTTGATTCCATTATTCGCCAGCAGAGCGGAATGGATGTTCCCGCGAAAATTACGTGCAAATCAACAGGTGTTTTCGCTGGAACTTGCTTAGACGCCGAGTTCGGTTCGGATACCCGGTTTTAGCAAGTTTAAATCAATGGTGCCATCCGCGAGGCCGGACTGAAGCAATCGTTTTACTTCGGCTCTAGTAAAACGCTTAAAGTGGCCATTCTGTCGAATATCGCGCGCAATGACTCTTGCAATCGCCCGCAGTGCAGCCAAATCCAATTCTTTAGCGTCCACATGCAGATTTTTGTATGCAACAGCAGCGGTATTGCCGGGCGAATCCTGCAGCCTAATCTTTTGGCTTCTGATGTCTTTGACGGTGACCCAAGCGAGGTCAATGGGATCAACGCGTTGACCAGAGGCGGCGAGCGCAGTAGCCACCTTTTCCAACTCTGTTTTTTCCTGAGAAGCAATTTTCCATAGCGATAACTCGTTATTCTTCGTCTTAAGGTCCACCGTCACAGCATCAGCCGAAATTCTATTGAGTCCTAAAGTCGGTTCCCACTTTGCACGGGATATTTTGTGAATCAGCCACGACATTGACAGCAGAAATTAAGCCTGCAATTCTCTTATCACTTGATCGGTGTACGCTCGAAGCCAATTCGTTTGCTCACGCACCAGATGAGCGCGCAAAGCGACCAACGAGGGTCGTCCCCAAGACTCGAGCGCTTGTAGAGATGCGTCCCGAAGCTCTACTGACCGAGACGCAAGCGCCGCCTCGGCGAGTTCAATCGCCCACCCTCCAACTAACTGGTAGTCCATTCGGCCAATACAACGTAATAGATCGGCCGCGAACGAATCTTCAAAGGTTTCAAGCACTGCGACTCGTATCCAATCCCGAACTCGCCGATCACTACGCAACGCCTTCCTGACACTTTCTTCCAAGGCATGGCGGACTCCATTCTCGAATGGTTCGCTTTCGAGCATATCTCGAACCATATGGAGGAACTCATCCTTGCTTTTCCAGATAACGGGAACCCAAGACACATCGAACGAGGTGAACGCTGATCCAAGCGCGAATGGATGAGGATGAACGCGTGGTAGCCAATATTGATCAAGAAGTCCGGAAAGAATGACGTATTGCTCCTCACTCAATCGCACAATCTCTTCCTGAGGCATTTCATCCTTCGTGAACACAATGCTAGTGTCGTGTGTCAAAAATAACTAGCATAATTCTTGCATGTCGTTCGGGGTATTCTCCAATGGAGGAATCCCGAATGAGAACCGGACGACCGAAGAACGAATTGGTGTTGAGCGGCGCAGAGCG
>JBOIGA010000006.1:0-36635 GCA_050741875.1 Burkholderiales bacterium | reverse complement strand
AAGAAACCAGCGAAGCGGGCTAAGTAACCGCCCGCTGCTCGATATACCGGCCTGTCGCCGGTGAACCTACCCCTACACCCTCTGCGTTTGTCATATATATACTCGCCTCAAAAAAGGGGGACCGGGACCCCACCTCCTTCTTGCTCAAGCCGAAGCGAAAACCCGCAACGTGTCACGGCGTTGCATCGCATAAATTCAGGCGGCATTCCGTTTTTGATTCACTCGAAGACTTAAATCCGCACGTTTATTGCTAAAGCGGCGGATGGCGGCTATTCTGCTGCCTTCAAAAAATTCTTCAAGCTACGGCGTTTGGCGGTTCGCACAGGCGCCATTTCTCAATCGCGCGGTGGGGGGAAAAATAAGGATCGGCATTTTCGGCCATGTCGGAAATAAGAACCTCGGGGATGAGGCGATCATTACCGCCGTGATTCAGAACGTTCGCAGCCGCCTGCCTGATGCCGTTTTGTGCTGCTTTTCAATCAATCCGGAAGACTCCTGTGCAAGGCACAAGGTCCCGGCCTTTCCCATTCGTAGAATCGACCGCGCAAAGCCAAGCGCCGCTTTGAAGGATACGTCGAATGTGCTCGCGCCGCGGCAGCGCGGCGTCAAAGATCGCTTGAAACGACTTCCCCGGCTTTATTCTTCGCTTAGAGCGATAAAAAACGCCGCCCTAATTCCGGGTCTCGTATATTCTGAGCTCGCGTTCCTTAGGTTTTCCTATCGAAACGCGAAGGATATAGATCTTCTTATCATCGCGGGATCGAACCAGTTTCTGGATAATTTTGGCGGCGCCTGGGGCTTTCCTTACACCCTGTTCAAGTGGTCAGTTTTGGCGAAATTGGTTGGTGCGAAACTGGCTTTTGTCAGCGTCGGTGCCGGTCCCATCGATGGCAAATTGAGCAAGTGGTTTATCAAGGGGTGTCTGGTCATGGCCGATTATGTTTCCTTTCGGGATGATGGTTCGAGGCAGCTTATTCATGAGATCGATCCCCGCCGCGGTGGTGGGGCTGTTCCGGATCTTGCCTTTAGCATGGGCCCCCAACGCGGGTCACCGGCGAGAACGCACAGCAGCCGCCAGACGGTTGGAATCAACCCAATGCCGGTCTACGATTCGCGCTATTGGGCGCAGCCGGACGCGGCAAAGTATGAGAACTATGTTCGCAAGCTCGCGCAATTTTCGAGCGCCCTGTTGCTTCGCGGTCATCCGGTTTTTTTCTTCTCCACGCAGATTAGGGATGAATTGGTGATAAGCGATATATGCTCGCACTTGAATAGCGAGGCTCGATCGCGGGGGGACGAAATGGTCAGAGTAGCGAGTTCAGTCGAAGACCTGATGAGCATCATAGCCTGCGCTGATTTGATCGTGGCGACGCGCTTTCACGGCGTTTTGCTCGCGCTGCACGCTGAGAAGCCCGTGATGGCCATTTGCTACCAGAAAAAAACCTACGAGCTCATGGCGAACATGGAACAGTCGGACTATGCTTTCGAACTCGACAATTTTGACGTTGAGACGATGCTTGCGCGATTCGACGCCCTGGAATTCAATTCGAGCAGGGAGATTTCCAAAATCCGGAAAAAAAAAGAGCAGGGCCAGATGGCTCTAAACGAACAGTATTCGAAGGTGCTCGGCCTGTTGAAATATGCCGCTTGAGCCGCTGAAAACTGCGTCAAAACCTGCGGGGAGCGCGCCGTTAGTCAGCGTCGGCATGCCTGTTTACAACGCTGAGAAGTGGATTGCCGCCGCGGTAGATTCCATCCTCGCTCAGACGTTCGCGGATTTCGAGCTCATTATCTCCGACAACGCTTCCACCGATGGTACGCCGGCCATTTGTGAAGCGTATTGCAGGGCAGATCACCGCGTCCGTTATTTTCGCAATCAGAAAAACCTGGGCGCTAATGTCAATTACAACGCGGTCTTTAGACTTTCGCGGGGCCGTTACTTCAAATGGGCGTCGTCAAACGATATATGCGATTCTACTCTTATCGCGCGCTGCGTTGAGGTTCTCGAAGCCCGGCCCGATATCGTTTTGTGCTATCCCAAAACCAGGTTGTTTACGGAGACGATCGGGGATGCCCAGGACTACGTAGGCGATTTCGATATCCTCGATCCTCGGCCTTACGAAAGATTCCGGAAAGTGCTCGAAAGGATGAAACTCAACAACATGATGAACGGCGTGCTCAGGGCGGATATCCTGAGGACAGTCCCCCCGCTGAAGAGCCATTCTTTCGCCGATCGAAACATGTACGCTGAACTTGCGCTGCATGGAAAATTCTTTCAAGTTCCAGAATCCCTTTTCTATCGAAGAATGGGCAAGGAAACCGCCACCCACCTCAAGTCGAACGAGGAAGTCGTCCGGCATTTTCGTCCGGACCTCAAGAGCCCGATACTATTTGAGGAGTGGCAGATTCTCCGCGGACACTTGTCGACGGTTTGGCGGACACCGCTCTCCCCATCAGAAAAATTTCGACTTTATATCTATGTATTGCGTCAAGCGAACTGGGCGCGGGGGAGATTAGTGCGCGAGCCGTATAACGCCGTAAAAACTCTGACCCGGCGTGTCAGATTTTTTCAATCACCTGAAGGACACAAGTGACGATTCGATCCCAGCAGTTTCGACCGGCATGCAGGTTTTGCGGCGCCAGTCTGACTCATTCGTTTGCCGACCTTGGCATGTCGCCGTTGTGCCAGACGCACATCGAAGAACACCAACTGAATCACATGGAGCCATTCTATCCGCTGCACGCATATGTGTGCGGAGAATGTTTCCTGGTGCAGCTCGAAGAGTTTGTGTCGCCGATGGAGATATTCACCGAATACGCATACTTTTCGTCCTACTCCGACAGCTGGGTCGCGCACGCGAAGCGCTATGCGGACATGATGGTCGAGCGCTTCGGAATCAATTCGAAAAGCTTGGTGATGGAAATCGCCAGCAACGACGGTTACTTGTTGCAGCACTTCGTGGCGATGCACGTGCCCGTGCTTGGGATTGAGCCCGCGGCGAACGTCGCGACAGTGGCGATAGAGAAAGGAATACCAACGACGATCACGTTCTTTGGTGAGAAGGCGGCGCAGGAGATCAACCGCGAGCACGGGCAGGCCGATATTCTGCTTGGCAACAATGTGCTCGCGCATGTTCCCAGCCTCAACGATTTCGTCGCCGGCATGAAACGATTGCTCAAACCGGGGGGCGTCATCACGATGGAGTTCCCACACCTCATGCGGCTCATGGAGGGCAATCAGTTCGACACGATTTATCACGAACATTTCTCGTATTTTTCGTTTTACACGGTGGAGAAAGTGTTCGCGGCGCACGGTCTTACGTTGTTCGACGTGGAGGAACTGCCGACTCACGGCGGTTCGCTGAGAATTTTCGGGCGCCACGCCGAAGACAAAGGCAAAGCGGCGAGTGTTCGCGTATCCGAGCTACGCGAGCGTGAAATTAATCAGGGATTCACGCGGCTTGAAAGCTACTTTGCGTTCGCCGAGCAGGTGCGGGAGACGAAGAGAAAGCTGCTCGAATTTCTGATCGGCGCGAAACGCGCGGGAAAATCGATCGCCGGTTACGGCGCACCGGGAAAAGGGAATACGCTGCTTAACTACTGCGGCATCCGGCACGATTTTCTCGACTATACCGTTGACCGCAGCCACTACAAGCAAGGGAAATATACTCCGGGCACGCACATTCCCATCCTGCACCCGGACAAGATCGCCGCAACCCGTCCCGATTACGTCTTCATCCTGCCCTGGAACCTCAAGGAAGAAATTATTCGGCAGCTTGACTACATCCGTGAATGGGGGGGACAGTTCGTCGTGCCGATTCCGGAAGTGACCGTCTATCGTTGATCGATGCGGCGGCGAACGGCAGTTTCGGCAGTCGCGTGCGGCCTGCTGATCGCGTTGGTCTCCGCAGTCAGTCTGTACAGAGAGCCGAAGACGAGCGGATTTGTTCATGTCGTCATCGATAAGAACGGCCCGCGCGAGCCGTGGGGGAAGAGCGTCGGCGACTTGAACGGCGACGGCTTGCCCGACTTGCTCGCTGGCGGAAACTCTCCCGGAGAGTTGGTCTGGTATGAAAACCCCGCATGGAAAAAAAAAGTGATTGCGACGGGCAAACCGTTCAGCACCGATCACGAGATCGTCGACATCGACAGGGACGGTAAAAACGACATCGTCAGTTTGACCAAGGGAGAGCTCATCTGGTACCGCAATCCGGACTGGCAACCTTTCGTGATCGATGCCGTTCAATTGCACGATATAGAGCTTGCCGATTTTGACGGCGACGGCGATCTCGACATAGCGGGTCGCGACCAAAGCGCATTTGGCGGCTCGGGGGACATGCTCATCTTTTACCGCCAGGATTCGCCGTCGCGGTGGAAAAAATTCACTGTCCCGTGCCCGGATGGAGAAGGTCTGGCCGTTGCGGATCTCAACGGCGACGGCAAGCCGGACGTCATCGTCAACAACAACTGGTATCAAAATACAGGTGAGCTGGGGCAATGGATTGCCTGGAGCTACAGCAAGACTTGGCAATGGCCGCACACGACCATCGGCGTCGGCGACATCAATCAGGACGGCCGCCCTGATATCGTGCTCGCGCCAGCCGAGCTTGAAGGTGGAAAGTATCGCGTCTCATGGTTCGAAGCGCTGGAGAAATCTACCGTGGAATGGCCTGAGCATCTCATCGATATGGACGTCGAAAGCGTCCACCATTTCGTCGGCGTGGCCGATATGAACAATGACGGGATGCCGGATATCGTGGCCGCGGAGATGCATCAGGGGGAAGACCCCGATGAAGTCAAAATCTATTTGAACCAGGAAAAGGGAAGCGCGTGGACGAAGAAGGTCATCGCCAACACCGGTTCGCATGCGATGCGAATTGTCGATATAGATAGCGATGGAGACTTGGATTTGTATGGCGCCAACTGGTCGGGGGAACATCAGCCGATCGAACTCTGGATCAACGAGACCTGTTCCGGGAAAGAAAAATGGAAGCGTCATGTCGTGGACGCGAAAAAACCATGGCCCTCCGTTTTCATTGCGTCGGCGGACATGAATGGCGACGGATTGAAGGATATTGTGACCGGCGGCTGGTGGTACAAGAACCCTGGTCGTGCGTCGGGTAGTTGGGTGCGCAATGTGATGGGCAAACCGGCCAACAACCTCGCGGCGGTTTTTGATTTTGACGGCGACGGCCATATGGATGTTCTCGCCACCGATGGAAAGCCAGACGGCGGGACCTTTGTCTGGGCGCGGAACGAGGGCGACGGAACCTTCAAGATCGTGGCTGACGTAGCAAAGAGTGCGGGGGATTTCTTACAGGGAGTTGCGATTGCGCGCTTTAGCTCAGGCGGACCGATCGAGGTCGCGCTCTCATGGCACGCCCCAAATCGCGGTATTGAGATGATCACCGTTCCGCCGAAACCGGATTCGGAATCGTGGCCGCTGCGCACGGTGTCGCGAATTTCACAGGACGAGGCGCTTTCTTCAGGCGACATCGACCGCGACGGGGACACAGATTTGTTGCTCGGGACAAAATGGTTGCGCAACGATGGCAATGCCTGGTCTGAATGGACGATCACCGCTACCCGCGATGCTCCAGACCGCAATCTCCTCGTAGACATGAACAAAGACGGGCACCTTGATGCCGTGGTCGGATATGAAGCGATCAGCGTGAAGGGGAAAGTGGCCTGGTACGAGCAGCAAGAGGACACCACCGCGGCTTGGGTAGAACACGTGATCGGCGAGGCGATAGGACCGATGAGTCTGGATGTGGCCGATATCGATAAGGATGGTGATCTTGACGTGATCGTCGGTGAGCATAATTTAAAGGCGCCGGCGGAAGCGCGCCTCATCATCTTCGAGAACCGCAAGGGTGCGTGGATTGAACACGTCATTTATACCGGCGACGAGCATCACGATGGCGCGCACGCGGTCGATATCGACAACGATGGAGATACTGACATCGTGTCGATCGGCTGGGGACACAACGAAGTCATACTGTACGAGAACAAATCGTGCGGCTTTGCGCGGTAGTACGGAAAACCGTTCGACATTTCTGGGTTAGAATCGCATTCGACCTTCAGCAGTACGCATCTATTTGATCGGCGCTCATGATGGATATTGTCGCAAAGGGGAATCCGCTCGCATTGGAAGAGCTCGGCCGTCAGATGTATGGACTGGTCGAGACGCTCTATCCGATATGCCGCAGCATCACCGGAAACGGCGTAAGAAAGACGCTCTCGCTCCTCCAGAATCAAATTCCAATCGAGATGCATGAAGTTCCGACCGGCACCCAGGTCTTCGACTGGACAGTGCCGAAAGAATGGAACATTCGCGACGCATATATAAAAAACGACAAAGGCGAACGCGTTATCGATTTCAAAAAATCGAATCTGCACGTAGTGAGCTACAGCACACCGGTTCGGACGACGATGCGCCTCGACGAACTGAGAAATTATCTATTTTCACTGCCCGAGAAGCCTGACTGGATCCCCTATCGTACCTCCTATTACAACGAGAGCTGGGGGTTCTGCCTGAGTCATAAACAGCTGCTTTCGCTCGAAGAAGGCGAGTACGAAGTTGTGATCGACTCGACACTTGAGAACGGTTCGCTCACTTACGGCGAGTACCTGGTGCCGGGGAGTACGACCGAGGAGGTCTTGATATACACGCATGTCTGTCATCCGTCGCTGTGCAACGATAATCTTTCTGGGATTGCGCTGGCGACATATCTGGCGGATTGGTTGAGCAGCCAGTCGTTGCGCTATTCGTATCGATTCGTTTTCGCTCCCGGAACCATCGGTTCGATTGTTTGGCTCAGTTTGAACGAAGCGCGTCTTGACCGGATAAAACACGGTCTTGTCGTTGCCCTGGTCGGGGACGGCGGCAAGCTCACTTACAAGAAAAGCCGGCGCGGCGACAGCGAACTCGACCGTGTCGTCATGCATTCGCTCAAACACAGCGGAGCGGATTTTGAAGTGCTCGATTTTTCTCCCTGGGGCTACGATGAGCGGCAGTTTTGTTCACCGGGAATCAACCTTCCAGTCGGCCGATTGACCAGAACGCCGCACGGCGCCTACCCGGAGTATCACACCTCGAGCGATAATCTGGATCTCGTGCGCCCGGAGTTCCTCACGAAGTCCTTCTCCGCCTATCTTTCCATTATCAACGCGCTCGAGAAAAACGCTTACTACATCAACTTGAGTCCCAAATGCGAACCGCAATTGGGCAGACGCGGGCTTTATCGGAAGGTCGGCGTGCCCCAAGGCATCGGGTCAAGGGAATACGCGCTCCTCTGGGTCTTGAATTTCTCGGATGGCGCTCATTCGCTGCTCGATATCGCCGAGCGCTCTGGTCTGAATTTTGCTGTAATCGAAGACGCCGCCGGCGACCTTCAGCGCTGCGGCCTGCTTGAGCGGGCTTGAAGTCCGCATTCGACAAAGGGGACAAAGGGGAAGCCGATGAAAGTGGTCTTGTTTTGCGGAGGACTGGGTACGCGGATGCGCGAGTTCTCGGAGACCATCCCAAAACCGCTGGTCAACATCGGGAATCGCCCGATCGTATGGCATCTCATGAAATACTATGCCCATCACGGGCACAAGGAGTTCATTCTTTGTCTCGGTTATCGGGGTGACCTCCTCAAGGAGTATTTCCTCAATTACAAGGAGTGGCTGTCAAACGACTTTTGCCTGCGCAACGGCGGGAAAAGCGTCGAGCTTTTCACCCGGGACATCGATGATTGGAAGATCGCGTTCGTCGATACCGGACTTAACTCGAACATCGCCCAGCGTCTCGTTGCGATCAAGAGGCATCTCGAAGGAGAGGAGGAGTTTCTGGCTAACTACAGCGACGCCCTATCAGACCTGCCTCTGCCCGAGCATATCGATCTTTTTCGAAGGAAGAACGCGATTGCGAGCTTCGTTGCGGTCAGGCCGTCGCAGACTTTTCACTCGGTGGCCGTGCAAGAGGACGGCTTGGTGTCGAACATAGAACATGTCGGTCAATCCGACATCTGGATCAACGGCGGTTTTTTCGTCCTCAGAAAAGACATCTTCGATTACATTCGCGAAGGCGAGGAACTGGTCAACGCCCCGTTCCAGAGGCTAATGGCGGAACGGCGGCTCATCTCCAACAAGTACACCGGATTCTGGGCGGCAATGGACACCTTCAAGGACAAGAAGATGTTTGATGACCTCAACGATTCGGGACAGCGTCCGTGGGAAGTGTGGAGATCCCAACCGAAATCATCCCGGTGATGTGAATGCTTGGATTGAAATTCGCTGCTGCCGAACTCAAGACCGCGCTGTTTCTGGGCGCGCATTGCGACGACATCGAGATCGGTTGCGGCGGGACGGTGCTCAAACTGATCGCGGAACATCCAGACCTCAACTGCCACTGGGTGGTGTTCAGCTCCGATACAACCCGTGCGGCGGAAGCGCGAAAGAGCGCCCAGCGGTTCTTGGCAGGCGCGCGAAAAAAAAACGTCCTCATCAAGGAATTCAGGAATGGTTTCTTTCCCTACATCGGAGCGGAAATTAAGGATTATTTCGAAGCGCTAAAGGGCGAGATTTCGCCGGATGTCATCTTCACCCATACGCGTTTCGACCTACATCAGGACCATCGTGTGATTTGTGAACTTACCTGGAATACATTTCGCGACCATCTCATCCTCGAGTATGAGATCGCCAAGTACGATGCCGATCTGCGCTCGCCGAATTTTTTCGTTCCACTCACCGGTGAGGTGTGTCAAGAAAAGGTCGCAGCCATCCTCGATTGCTTTACGAGCCAGAAAGACAAACATTGGTTTACCGGCGAGACTTTTGTTTCGTTGTTGCGGCTGCGTGGGATCGAGTGCAACGCGAAAGACGGGCACGCCGAAGGTTTTTATTGCCGCAAGCTGGTAATTTAGCGAGGTAACGCGATGATTATTGGCCAGCATGCGTGACGCCGTACTAACCGTCCTTGTTCTTGGCGCGCTGCCGTTTTGTTTTTTACGGCCGTGGATCGGCGTGCTCGTGTGGGTGTGGTTGTCGATGATGAATCCGCACAAGCTTACGTGGGGTTTCGCGCAAGATATGCACTTTCATCAACTTGTCGCCATCGCGACGATCGCGGGTCTCTTGCTCACGCGCGACCGCAAACCGATTCCCTGGAATGCCGCAATCGTAATACTGATCATCCTCATGCTTTGGTATACGGCCACGACTTTTTCCGCGTGGACGCCGGTAAACGCATGGGAGCAATGGGACAAGGTGGCGAAGATTTATCTCATGACCTTTGTCATTTGCTGGCTGATTTTCGGACGCGAGCGGATTCGCGCCGTGCTTCTCGTCGCCGCGCTGTCGATTGGATTCTATGGTTTCAAAGGCGGGATATTTTCGATCTTGACGGGCGGCGTGCATCGCATATGGGGACCGGATAACACCTTCATCGGCGATAACACGGCAATCGGTCTCGCCATGGCGATGGTGTTGCCGCTGCTGATTTTTCTCGCGCGCGAGGAGAAGAAAGTCTGGCTGCGCCGGTTCCTGTATGTGACCGCAGGCTTGACATGCATTTCGATTCCGCTGACTTATTCAAGAGGTGCGCTGCTCGGACTTGCGGCGGTTTTGCCGCTCATTTTCCTGAAGACGAACAAGAAATTCCTAATCATCCTGCTGCTCTTGCCCATCGGATATTTCGGCAAGGACCTCGTGCCGGAAGGACTGTTCCAGCGCGCCGAAACAATCCAGACGTACGCGCAGGATCAGTCCGCGCTGCAGCGGCTGCAAGCGTGGAGCGTGGCGTGGAACGTCGCCAAGGACTATCCCTTGACCGGCGCCGGCTTCAATTTCGAGGCGGCTGACGACAGCTTGCGGTGGTTGAGCTATGCCGCGCCTGAATACAGCCCCATTGACGATCCCAAATTCCGCCAGGCGCGAGCCGCGCACAGCATCTGGTTCCAGGTGCTTGGGCAGCACGGTTTTGTCGCGTTCGGCCTATTCGTCGCGATGCTGGCTCTTACAATGCTCCACTTGCAGCGGCTGAAAAACGCGACGCAGAACAATCTCGATGCGAAATGGATCCATACCTATGCCTCAGCGATGCAGATCGGAATGATTGCGTATCTCGTATGCGGAACGTTTTTGAGCCTTGCCTACTTCGACCTCATGTATCTGTACGTCGCCGCGACCGCGCTCTTGCAGCGCGAGCTCAAGGCGATGGGGCTGCCGGAGGAGCGAGGAAGGCGTGCCCTTGGCCGTCCCGCGCTGAAACCGAAACAACTGGCATTGGAGAAAAGCGCGCGGCTCACTGACCTGCGCTGAACGTTGTGCGGTCATCCAGGAGTCAATAGGGAATGATCCTCCACTAAACAAGAGACGAAGTCCCACTGCATGGCGCCGCTGCCGGGAAATTTGACCAGGCGAGATCATGCAGCAGATGAATGGAGCGGACAGTTCGTCGCTCCCCATCCCGGCAGTCGAGATGCTAATAGAGAAAGGCGATCCATGAAAGTTTTGGTCACGGGAACGGAAGGCTATATCGGAGCGGTGCTCGCGCCTTACCTCGCGGCGCGCGGACACGACGTCGTCGGGTTCGACACCGGCTATTACCGCGACGGCTGGCTGTACAGCGATCAACGCCAATTTCCGTTCATGCCGCGGACGATCAACAAGGACGTGCGCAACGTCAGCGCCGATGACGTCAAGGGCTTCGATGCGATCGTCCACCTCGCCGAGCTATCGAACGATCCGCTCGGACAGAACAATCCAGCCAACACGTTTGCGATCAACCATGTCGGTTCGATCAAACTGGCGAATGCGGCGAGGAAGGTTGGTATTGCGCGCTTCGTCTACACCTCCTCGTGCAGCGTGTACGGATTAGGCTCGGGCGGATTTCTTTCGGAGACATCCGAAGTCAATCCGCAAACCGCCTACGCCGAGTGCAAGGTCCTGGTCGAGCGTGACATCGGCAAAATGGCGGACGACAATTTTTCGCCGACTTTTCTGCGCAACGCGACCGCTTACGGCGCCAGCCCACGAATCCGCTTCGATATCGTTTTGAACAATCTTTCCGGACTCGCGTGGACGATCAAGAAAATCGCCATGGTAAGCGACGGCACGCCGTGGCGGCCGCTCGTGCACATTCTCGACATCTGCCGTGCGGTTGCGTGCTCGCTCGAGGCGCCCAGACAAGTCGTGCACAACCAGATTTTCAACGTCGGAGATAACGCCGCCAACTATCAAGTTAAAGATATTGCAAAGATTGTCGGCGATACTTTTCCCGGCTGCGAAGTGACTCTGGGCTCGAGCGCCGGCGACAACCGCAGCTACCGGGTGTCCTTCGACAAAATCACCGAACGGCTGCCAGGGTTCAAATGCGAGTGGGACGCGGTCAAAGGAGCTCAGCAGTTGCGCCAACTGTTCGAGCGCGTTGATATGCCGCGCGAGATTTTCGAATTCAGGGCGTACACTCGATTGAAGCAACTCGAGTATCTCGTGCGCACCAAACAGCTCGACGCCGAGTTCTACTGGAAGGCCGATTGATGCGCGTGCTCGACGGCGACATGAAGTTTTTCTTGCTTGCGCTGCTGTTCATCGCTCCGTTGGCCGCCGCGCAGGAGATCAAGGCGAATCCCAATACCTACCGTTTGCAGCTGAAAGGCTTGAAGCCCGGGCAGACCCTCTTCCTCGAACCGGGCAACTACACCGACGGACTTCCTATCGTTCAGCTCAACGGAGAGAAGGACCGTCCCATCGTCATCACGGGTCCCGCCGAAGGGAAGCGCGCAGTCATTCTCGGACGCGAGGACAACAATACCGCCAACATCGAGCAGTCAAGCCACGTTGTGCTCAGAAATCTGGTGTTCGACGGGCAGGGACATTCAGTAGACGCGATCAAGGCAAAGGGCGAAGGAAAATACGCGCACCACATCACGCTCGAGAACCTTGTAATTCGCCGGCACGACGCGAACCAGAGCAATGTCGGCATCTCGACGAAGTGTCCGGCGTGGGGCTGGATCGTTCGCGGCAACGTCATCGAAGGCGCGGGAACGGGTATGTACTTTGGCGACAGCGATGGCAGCGCGCCTTTCATCGGCGGGCTGATCGAGCACAACCTGGTCACGAATTCCATCGGTTACAACTTGGAGGTCAAGCACCAGAATTCACGTCCGCGCCTGTCGGGAATCCCGGAAGGGGGGAGTACAACGGTCATCCGTCACAACGTCTTCAGCAAAGCCGAAGGCTCGTCCAGCGACGCCGACGCGCGGCCGAACGTGCTGGTCGGGCATTTCCCCCCAAACGGGGCGGGGAGCGAGGATGTTTATTTGATTTATGGCAACGTTTTTTACCAGAACCCCTCGGAGCGTCTCTTGCAAGGCGAGGGCAACGTCGCTTTGTACAACAATCTTTTCATCAACACCTTCGGCGACGCCATTTCGTTTCAACGCCATCACGCGCTTCCACGCAAAGTTGCGATTTTTCATAACACCGTGCTCGCGGCCGACACCGGAATCACCATCACGAACGGCGACCCCGCGCACGCACAAAAAGTTTCAGCGAACGCCGTCTTTGCGCCAAAACCGCTGGTGGGCGGAACGCAAGATGGCAATGTGACGGGCAGGCTGAACAATGCGAAAGAATACCTGGTGGCGCCCGAAGGTGTGCTGGGGGCCATCGATCTTTCTCCCAGGCCGGGCAAATTGAATGGGAAAAAAACAGGTTTCGAGTTTCAGGGTGCAAAACTCGATTTCAACGGCAAGCCGCGCGAGCGCGCAATCGCCGGCGCCTACGCGCACGAGGGAAAAAACCCGGGTTGGGCGCCGCGCCTGGAAAGAAAACCCTAGCGCTGTTTCGCCGCGCGCAACGCCGCCGCGGTCAGCAGAATCCAGACGGCTTCAGTGATATCGGCGCTGCGTCCCGCAATCAGGGTTTGCGCGGCTTCCAACAAGAGAACGACAAGGACAAGGCAGATTGCGCTCGGCCAGAGGTTCCTGGCACCGACCAACCATAAAACTCCGGCGTACAAAAACGTTTTCTCAATGAGCGCGCTCAAGTTGACGAGCATCGCGCCTTCCAGTTGCCCCGCGAACGGAATCCAGGTGAATTTCCCCGGTGGCCATCGCAGGGTAAACGGATGCAGCGAAGTCGCCGCGATCGCGGCGAGCAACGTCAGCATGATGAACGCGCCCCGGCGAGGTTCGCGAGCCTCGCCGATGCATTTCCAAACGGCGCACGCCAGAGTCATGCCGAGAACGAGGGACCAGCTCAATACTCGTGACACAACGAAAAGCTTCGCTGCGAGCACGGCGAGAACGAAGAGAAGCAACCAACGCATTGACGCGCGCTCGCCAACGACTTCCGTCAGCACTCGTCCAGTGAGGAGCGCCGCCGCGAAGTGGAACAGCGCGCGGGCAACTTCGATTTCCGGATCGAGAAAAAGCGGCTTGACGCTGTCTTTGATCTTTTGCCAATCGAGCGTTGGCAAGAAGGGAACGAGCTCTTGCGCGAACCACAATACGAGCAAGGCGAGCGGGATTGCCGGCGGCGATTTGTCCCAATGGAACTTCGCGAACGACGCCGCCGCGATTCCCAGCGCAAGGCCGAGCCCGTTCCAGATGACGTCGGATAGGACGGCATCGCGCGAGGGCAGATAGAGCTGTGCCCACTGCAGTGACAGCGCGAAGACGAAACCCGCGGCCGCAACCGCTACCGCGCCCGGCTTTGTTCCGATGCGCGGAGCAAACGCGAACATTCCGCCAACTCCAAAAGGAACGAACAAAAGGCAGTTTCCCAGCACATCTCCGCGTGATGTGAACAAGCGGAAATCGGTGAGTAGAGTGCCCAGTGGTTGCGGTTCGGAAAACGAGAACGAAAACGGGTAGAGCGAACCATACGTGATCAAGAGCATGACCACGACGAAGAAGGCGATTCGCATCCGGGACTTTAGAGAGCGGTGCCGAACTACCTGTTTGACTAAGCAGAATGCATATCCTAACCTAACCCAATTCCTTCAAGTCGCAACGGAAAAATAATGACTGCGCCAGAAATGTCGATCGAGCCACTCACCAAGATTGATCCACGCCGTTATGCGGTCGCTCTCGCCGGCGGGTCGGGCACGCGGCTTTGGCCACTGTCGCGCTCGACGATGCCGAAACAGCTTTTGCCTTTGAACGGCAGCGAAACTCTGCTCCAACAAACCGCGCGGCGTTTGATTCCGGTGGTGGACGCGCAGCAAGTTATTACAGTCACGCACAGCGATCATCGTTTTGAAGTCGCGGGACAACTGCACGCAATCGCGCCTAAGCTCGCGCAGAACGTTCTCGCCGAACCGATCGGCCGCAACACGCTTCCCGCGATCGCCTGGGCGGTCAAAAGAATTGCGCAGAAAGACGCGAACGCATTGATAGCGGTGTTTTCCTCCGACCATGCAATCGCCGACCCGGCTATGCTGCATGTCGCGTGGAGTTGCGCCGAGCGCGCGGCTGAAGCGGGCCATATCGCGCTTTTCGGAATGCAGCCGACCGATGCGGCGACGGGTTACGGCTACATCGAAGCGGGCGATGCGCTTGCCGATGTTCCTGCCGCCATTCCCGTGCATCGAGTGTCGCGTTTTGTTGAGAAACCGGACGCGGCGACCGCGAAAGCTTTTGTCGATCGCGGCGGCTACTATTGGAACGCCGGCATATTCGTTTTTCGCGCCGATGTCTTTTTGACTTTACTCAAGAGCCGGCAGCCGAAAATACACGAAGGCATCGCCGCACTCGGCGAAAATAACATCGCGCCGCTCGAAATTTATCAAAGCTTGCCGGACATCTCGATCGACTACGGACTGCTCGAGCAATGCGACCGCGCGGCAGTCGTCCCCGTCAGCATGGGTTGGAGCGATCTCGGAAGCTGGGAGGCCATTTATCAGCAACGCGACAAAGACGACTTCGGCAACGTCGTCCAGGGCGACGTTATCGCGCTCGATTCCGGCGACAATCTCTTGTGGACCGATCACGGCCTGCTCGCCGCGATGGGCGTGGAAGAGCTTGCCGTCGTACAGACCCGCGACGCCACGCTGATCTGCCCGCGCAAACGCGTCGCTGATTTGAAGCAGTTGGTGGCGAAAGTCAAAGAAAAGAATCCGGCGCTAACCGAAATTCACATGACAGTCTTTCGCCCTTGGGGCAGCTACACCATTCTCGAAGACGGCCCCAACTACAAGACGAAACGCCTCGTCGTCAATCCCGGCCAGAAGCTCTCCATGCAGATGCATCATCACCGCGCCGAGCACTGGGTTGTCATCGCCGGCACGGCGAAAATTGTTAATGGCGACCAGGAAATCTATCTATCCGAAAGCCAGTCCACACACATTCCGAAAACCAATCGCCACCGGATCGAAAACCCGGGAAAGATTCCAGTGCAGATCATCGAAATCCAGACTGGGCCGTATCTCGAAGAAGACGACATCGTTCGCTTCGGCGACATCTACGGCCGCGCCTAGCGGCGGTTTGCAGTTTTCATAGCTGGAGGCAGGTCAAATTTGCCGGTAGACTCGCAGTCTTTAATTCGCTCGTAAAGGGGACGTTATGAGTGTTGTTGCCGTGGTCGGGCTTGGCTACGTCGGTTTGCCGTTAGCGGTCGAGTTCGGCAAGAAAACGCCGACGATTGGTTTCGATGTATCGGAAGAAAAAATCGCCAGCTACAAGCGCCACGTCGATCCTACCGGAGAAGTTTCAACCGAGGATCTGTGCAAAGCCGAGCGCCTGCAGGTAACGGCCGATCCCGCGCAGTTGCGGGAAGCCGACGCGATCATCATCGCAGTCCCGACCCCCGTGGATATCGCCCATCAACCCGATTTTTCTCCGCTTGCTTCGGCTAGCGCGATCGCCGGAAAGCATATGAAGCGCGGCGCGATAGTCGTGTACGAATCGACCGTGTATCCAGGGGCGACGGAAGAAGTGTGCATACCGATTCTGGAAAAGAACTCCGGAATGAAATGGAAGCGCGATTTCCACGTAGGCTATTCTCCCGAGCGCATCAATCCAGGCGACAAGGAACACACGCTTACCAGGATTTTGAAAGTGGTTTCGGGAGACGACGCCGAAACGCTGGAGAAAGTCGCGAAGCTCTACGAGAGCGTCGTCACTGCAGGAGTTCACCGCGCGTCTTCGATCAAAGTCGCCGAAGCGGCGAAAGTGATCGAGAACACCCAGCGCGATCTCAACATCGCGCTCATGAACGAGCTGGCGATTCTTTTCGACAAGATTGGAATTGATACGCTCGAAGTGCTGACGGCGGCGGGAACCAAATGGAATTTTTTGCCTTTTCGTCCCGGACTCGTCGGCGGACATTGCATCGGCGTCGATCCCTATTACCTCACGCACAAGGCTGAGATGCTCGGTTACCAGCCGCAGGTCATTCTCGCCGGACGCCGAATCAACGATGGCATGGGCAAATTCATTGCCGAGCAGACGATCAAGCACATGATCAAGAATGGCTGCCATATTAAAGGCGCGCGCGTGAACGTGCTCGGGCTCACCTTCAAGGAGAACTGTCCGGATTTGCGCAATTCCAAAGTCATCGACGTGATACGCGAATTACAATCGTTCGGCGTGGACGTGCGCGTTCACGATCCCATACCCGATCCCGCCGAGGCGATGCACGAATATGCGATCCACCTCAACAGTTGGGAAAGCCTGCCACAGGCGGATGCGATCATCGTCGCCGTCGCCCATCGCGACTTCTTGAATCGCCCGATCGGCGACTATTTGCCCAAGATCATCAACAATGGCTGTTTCGTGGACGTGAAATCGCAATTCGATGAACGCGCGCTCGTCGAGGCGGGACTTAACGTCTGGCGGCTGTGAACAGGTACGAGGCGGTGAAAGAAGGCTTCGAGCGCGTGGCGCGCCGCTGGCTCGTTACCGGCTGCGCCGGATTCATCGGCTCGCATCTGGTCGAGGCGCTCCTCAAGCTTGGACAGAGCGTTACGGGACTCGACAACTTCGCCACCGGTTACCGGCACAATCTCGACGAAGTGAAAGAAATCGTCGGCGCCGAAGCATGGCGAAAATTCAAGTTTATCGAGGGAAACATCGCGCGGCTTGACGATTGCACAGCCGGGTGCGCGGATGTGGACTTTGTGCTGCATCACGCCGCCCTGGGATCGGTGCCTCGCTCTATTGAGGACCCGATCAACGCCAACGAATCCAATGTTTCCGGATTCGTCAACATGCTCGTCGCCGCCCGCGATGCAGGGGTTTCGCGTTTTGTGTATGCGGCATCGTCCTCGACTTACGGTGACCATCCTGGCCTTCCCAAGGTCGAGAACGAGATTGGCAATCCGCTGTCACCTTACGCCGTCACCAAGTACGTGAACGAGCTTTACGCCGATGTTTTCTTTCGCTGCTACGGGCTGAACTCGATCGGGCTCCGCTATTTCAACATCTTCGGCGCGAGGCAAGACCCCGAGGGCGCCTATGCGGCGGTGATTCCAAGCTGGGTGTCGGCGATGATCCGAAACGAGCCCGTTTACATCAACGGCGACGGCGAAACGAGCCGCGACTTCTGCTACGTCGAAAACGCCGTGCAGGCCAATCTTCTTTCCGCCGCCAGTGACGACCCGAAAGCTTTGAATCAGGTCTATAACATCGCCTTGAACGAGCGCACCAGTTTGAACGCGCTGTTCGATATGCAAAAGACTCTCTTGCTTCCGCGCCATCCGCGCCTCGCCTCCTGCCGCCCGCAATACCGCGATTTTCGCGAAGGCGACGTCCGTCATTCGCAAGCCGACATATCCAAAGCGAAAACACTGCTCGGCTACGAACCTACGCACCGAATTCGCGAGGGCCTGACCGAGGCGATGGACTGGTACGTCGAGCACTTGCGCTAACGGCGCGTGTGCTCAAGATCTCCCATCTAAGAAAGTCTTACCAGCCTGACTCGAACGTCCTCTTCGACGTCAATCTCGAGCTTGCGCAAGGCGAATTCATCGCCATCATGGGCGAGTCGGGCACGGGCAAGTCCACGCTGCTCAATCTGATCGCTGGACTGGAGAGGCCCGACGGTGGAGCAATCGAGTTCGACGGCCATGATCTTGGCAGCATCAGCGAAGATGCGATGACGCGCTTGCGGCGTGAGAACATGGGTTTTGTTTTTCAGGCTTTTCATCTTCTTCCCTACTTGACGGTCAGACAGAACGTCGCCTTGCCGCTCGCGCTCAAGCAAGCCAAACAAGACCGCGTCGACGCACTATTGCGTGCGCTTTCGCTTGCCGATTTCGCTGACCGTTTTCCACGAGAACTCTCGGGCGGGGAGATGCAACGGGTGGCGATTGCCCGTGCTTTGAGCACGCACCCCAAGCTCGTCCTCGCCGACGAGCCGACCGGCAATCTCGACGAAAGGTCGGCGCGGCAAGTGCTTATCCGTTTGCGCGAGCAGATTGCCGCGCATGGCGCTGCATGCGTTCTGGTCACGCATTCGGCGCTTGCCGCCGCCACGGCCGATCGCGTTTACGTGATCGCTTCCGGTGTTTTGAGCGTGAAATGAAAAACGCCATGCTCGTCATCCACGCCATCGTCACGGCGCCGCTCAGGACAAATGTTTTGCGCGCCACGCTGTCGGTTGTCGCGATCGCCCTCGGTGTCGCGCTTGGCGTCGCGGTTAATCTCATCAACGCTTCGGCAGTCGCCGAATTTTCGCGCGCCGTGCAGACGCTCTCGGGCGACGCCGACCTCGTCGTGCGCGGCCCGCAAAGCGGCTTCGATGAATCGCTCTATCCGCGGATCGCGGTGCTTCCAGAAATCGCGCGTGCGAGTCCAATGATTCAACTCGACGTCAAGATTCATGGCGCTCGCGACTTCATCCAGGTGATTGGAATCGATCCGTTTCAAAGTCCGCATACCGCTGCAAGCGAGATCTCTACTAAAGAGCGCAATCTGCTGGAGCTTGATACGGTGATCGTGAGCAGCGACATTGCCGAGCGTCTCGATCTTGCCGCCGGAAGTAAGCTCGTGTTGGACGCGGGTGCCAAACCTCTTGCTTTCGAAGTCATCGGTATTTTGCCGCACGGATTCGGCGCCGTCGCCATCATGGATATCGCCAACGCGCAGTGGCGCTTCGGCATGCTCGGGAAAGTTAATCGCATTGATCTCAAGCTCAAGCCCGAAGTCAGCATCGGAAAATTCGAAGCGAAACTGCATCTTCCCGCGGGCGTTCATGTTCTTCCGCCCGAGCACGAAAGCGAAGAGACCTCCGAACTGTCGCGCGCGTACCGGGTGAATCTCAACATGCTTTCAATCGTCGCCTTGTTTACCGGCGCTTTTCTGGTCTACTCGACGCAAGCATTGTCGATTGCAAAAAAACGTTCGCATCTTGCTCTTTTGCAAGTGCTGGGCTTGCGGCGGCAGTCGCTGCTTTCGCTCGTGATGCTCGAGTCGGCCTTGATTGGGGCCGTCGGCGGTGTGCTCGGAGTGATCGGCGGAATTTCCGTCGGAGAACTCGCTTTGCGGACGATCGGCCCCGATTTGGGCGCGGGTTATTTTCGTGGAAGCCTGGCAACGCTCGAAGTCGATCCCGCGATCGTCACTTTATTTTTTTTGCTCGGCGTCGTCGCGGCCGTAGCCGGGGCACTCATCCCCGCTTTAAGGGCTACCGGCATCGCTCCGGCGCAAGCGCTGAAGGCGGGGCCGATCAGAGAAGCGCCGCGCAAAACCGGGGTGTTGGCCGGCGCGCTTGCGCTGGGTCTCGGAGTCGCGGCGAGTTTTGCGCCGCCCGTGGCGGGACTTCCGCTCTTCGGTTATACCGGGATTGGGTTTATTCTTCTCGGCGCGTGCCTCCTTATGCCGGCGCTGCTGAAGAGCACGCTCGCCCTTGTTCCGCAACCGCATGGCGTTCAGGCGCAGCTTGCGCTCTTGCGTCTTAAAGCCAGCCCGAACGACACCGCGCTTTCGATTTCGGCGATATTCGTCGCTTTCAGCGTCATGGCCGCGATGGCGATCATGGTCGCGTCGTTCCGCGGGTCCCTAAGCGGGTGGCTGATCGACGTCCTTCCCGCCGACCTCTACGTCCGCGCCCGAGGCGACGCCGCGTATATCAGCGAAGAAACCCAGCGCGAACTGGCGAAATTGAAAGGCGTCGAACGAATAGAATTTTCCCGCTATCGCGATGTGCGGGTTGGTACGGAAGGACTGCCGCTCGCATTGATCGCACGTGACAAGCCGTGGACGTTGGCTGGAATGGAATCACCCGGGAACGCCGGGCGATCGACGTGGATATCCGAAGCCGCGGCCGATCTTTACGGCTATAAGGTCGGCAGGAAAATTCAATTGCCGATGGCGGGAAGAAACGTCGATTTCACCGTCGCGGGGATCTGGCGCGATTATGCGCGAACTACCGGCGCGGTTGCGATCGAGCGTGATTTGTATGTCGCGCTTACGGAAGACACCCGCGCGAACGATGCCGCGCTTTGGCTCGCTTCAGACGCGAGCCCCGATGTGGTTCGCCAGGCTATCGGGGGCGAACTGGAAATCACAACAAACAGCGAGCTTCATTCGCGCAGTCTCAGAGCTTTCGACCGGACTTTCGCCGTGACTTATGTTCTCGAAGGCGTCGCGGTGCTCGTCGGTCTTTTTGGCGTATCGGCGAGTTTCGGCGCGCGAGTGCTCGACCGCCGAAGCGAATTCGCCATGCTTCGGCACCTCGGCGCGACGCGCAGATTCATCGCCGCCATGCTCGGCGCCGAAGGCGCGTTCTCCGGCGCGCTGGGAACCTTGCTCGGCCTTATTCTCGGAACAGGCCTAAGCTTGATTTTGATCTTCGTCATCAATCGACAATCTTTTCATTGGAGCATGGATTTGCACTTTCCATGGGGTATCATTGCCGGGCTGTCGCTGGCGATGGTGGTCGCGGCGGCGCTGACGGCGATTTTGAGTGCACGCAAGGCGATGGGAGACGACGTGCTCGCCGCGGTGAGGGAGGACTGGTGAGCAAAGTTTTCATCCTTCATCCTTCATCCCTTCGACAAGCTCAGGGCAGGCTCTTCATCCTTGCATTTCTCATCCTTCATCCCTTCGGCGAGCCCAGGGCAGGCCCTTCATGCTTCAACCTTGCCTTTTCGGCGCCTTACGCGTCGGTGGAGAGAGGCTACCAACTCACGTTTCCCGCCGACGAAGGCAGCCATCCGGAGTTTCGCACCGAGTGGTGGTACGCGACGGGATGGCTGGCAAGCGCTTCGGGAAAGCCTTTCGGATTTCAGGTGACTTTTTTTCGCACGCGGCTTTTTGAAGAAAACGCCAATCCGAGCGCTTTCGCCCCGCGCCAGATTCTTTTCGCGCACGCGGCGATCGCCGACGAGCGCGCCGCAAAACTCGTGCACGACGAGATCGCCGCGCGCGAAGGCTTTGGTCTCGCCGGCGCGAAAGAAGGGGAGATGAACGTATGGATAAAAGATTGGCATTTTCGCGACGCGGGCGATTATTATTCGGCGCGCGTTCACGCCGATGAATTCGCGCTCGATTTGCGCTTAACGCCGACGCAAGCACCGCTTTTGCAAGGCGATGAGGGTTTCAGCCGCAAAGGCACGAGCGTTGAAAGCGCGAGCCACTACTATAGTCTTCCGCAACTCGCGGTGAGCGGAAGCGTGACGGTCGACGGAAAAATCGAAGCGGTTATGGGCAAGGCGTGGCTCGATCACGAATGGTCGAGCACTCTGCTCGAGGATGAGGCCGTCGGCTGGGACTGGATCGGAATCAATCTTGCCGACGGTGCCGCGTTGATGGCGTTTCAAATTCGCGATAAAAAAGGCGGGAAACATTGGGCGGGCGGATCGTATCGGAGTGCGCAGGGAAGCGTTGGAACTTTCGGCCCCGATGAGATCAGCTTCACGCCGCTCAAAATGTGGCAAAGCCCGCGAACGGGAACGACCTACCCGATCGAATGGCGAGTGCGCGCGGGCGAAGTAGAGCTGATGATATCGCCGCTGATGGAAGATCAGGAGCTCAACGCGCGAACAAGCACGGGAACGCTTTACTGGGAAGGCGCCGTGCGCGCTTATCGCAAAGGCGAACTTATCGGCAAAGGTTATCTGGAGTTGACCGGCTACAACAAACCTCTGCGCTTGGATTGAAACATATTAGCCCCGACCTCTGGCTGCCTTTTTTGCAGGACATCGCCGATCGCGGCGACGAAATCGCGCTCAAGTTTTTTCGCGCGCGCGATTTGCGTGTTGAACGAAAATCCGACTCGAGTCCGGTGACGATGGCGGATCGACAAATCGAAGCGTCGGCGCGCGAGCTCGCCGAAAAACGCGGGATCGGGATCTGCGGCGAAGAGCACGGCGTGTCCGGGACGGAATCGATTCGCCTCATCATCGATCCGATCGATGGCACCAAAAACTTCGTCCGCGGCATTCCGATTTTTGCAACACTGCTTGCAATCGAGGAAAATGGCGAAGTAGTCGCCGGTCTCGTTTCCGCTCCGGCGCTTAAGACGCGTTGGCACGCCGCGCGAGGAAGCGGCGCTTTCTGCGGTCACCGGCGGCTGAATGTTTCGCAGATCGCCATTTTGGACGAAGCGTTGCTTTTTCACGGCAGCCTCTCGGGAACCGGCGAATCCGTTCCGCCCGGGCTCATCCCCTTGCTCTCTAGAGTCGAACGCACTCGCGGCTTCGGCGATTTCTGGCAACATCTGCTCGTCGCCGAAGGTTGCGGCGAAATCGCGATTGATGCGACCGTGAGTGCATGGGATATCGCCGCGTTGCAAATCATTGTCGAGGAAGCGGGAGGCCGCGCGACTGGTTTAAACGGAGAGCGGTCGATCCACGCTGGAAGCTTGCTCTCCAGCAATGGAGTGCTGCACGACGCGGCTGTAGCCGCGCTTTCGGCCTGACGCTTGTAGGAATCCGCTGACCCGGATGCTGCCGAAGTTCTGACTAAAAAAGAAGCATCTCGAACATACCTCGTCGGATTTGCAGGGAGTATCTTCGCGCTATAGGTAAAGGAGGCAAGGATGAACAAGAAATCATTCGCGGCATGGGGCGCCGCTGTCGGCGCCGGATTGATGTATCTCTTGGATTCCGATCGAGGCAAGCGCCGTCGCGCTCTGATTAGAGACAAAGCCGTTCACATAAAACACAAGGCAGTGGACCGGTTCGACGCCACGTCGAAAGATTTGCGCAATCGGACGCAAGGAGTACTGGCGCGTACGCGAAAAGCATTCGCTGCGAAAAGAGTCAGCGATGAAATAATCGCTCAGAAAGTTCGTTTGGCGGTTCGAGAGACCGTGAGTCACCCCGCCGCGATCGAGGTTCAGGTCGAAAACCGGCGCGTAGTGCTCACGGGAGATGTTCTCGACAGCGAGGTGCGCGATTTGCTCGCGGAAGTCAATCGGATTTCCGAGGTCGCGGAGATCGACAATCGATTGCACACGCACCTGTCGGCTGAGCATGTTTCAGCGCTGCAAGGCGCGCCGGCCAAGCGTTCTCGCGCGTCGATTCAGTAGGTCTTAAAAGAGATGGTCGGGGTGACTGGATTCGAACCAGCGACTCCTGCGTCCCGAACGCAGTACTCTACCAGGCTGAGCTACACCCCGATTTTGCGACTGAGGTTTTAGTAATCTCGGGTGACGGAAAAGTCGGCCAATTGTAGCAAACAATCCACGTAGCGAGACCGTCGGAACGGAGCCAATGCGCGCTTGGCCATATTTGCTTGGGCTTGCGCTTGGTCGCGAGTGAATGCTAGCGCGCCGGTTTCGATAATCGCCGTTGCGACGCCGGTGAATTTTTCTCGGCCGCCGCGCCGGACGGCTTCGCGGATCAGTTCCGCCTGTTCTGGACCGCCGTGCTGCATGGCGTAAATGAGCGGCAGCGTGGATTTGCCTTCGCTCAAATCATCCCCGAGATTTTTGCCCGTGGTTTCCGCGTCGCCCGAATAATCGAGAACATCGTCGACGAGTTGAAACGCGGTGCCGAGGTGCATCCCATACTCACCGAAGGCGTTTTCCTCATCGCGCGAGGCGCCACCCACGATCGCGCCGATTCTGGCCGCGGCTTCGAACAGTTTAGCCGTCTTGTAGCGGATGACTTTCAAATAGCTTTCGGCGTCGACCTCGACACTGTGCGAATTGACCAACTGCAGCACTTCACCTTCGGCGATGGTATTGGTGGCGTCGGCGAGCACTTCGAGCACGCGCATGTTGTTGACGCTGACCATCAGCTGAAAAGCGCGCGAGTAGAGGAAATCGCCGACCAGCACGGCGGCGTCGTTGCCGAAAAGTGCGTTGGCGGAGGCGCGCCCGCGGCGCAATTCGGAAGCATCGACGACATCGTCGTGCAGCAAGGTCGCGGTGTGAATGAACTCGACGACCGCGGCGAGATCGTAATGGCTGGTTCCGCGATAGTCGAAAGTTCTGGCCGAGAGCAACACGAGCGCGGGACGCAGCCGCTTGCCGCCGGCGCTGATGGTGTATTCGGCCACCTGGCGAATCAGGGCGACGTCCGAATAAAGGCTGGCGCGGATGACTTCGTCAACTCGCCGCAAGTCATCGCCAATCAAATCGCGTAGCGCGGCAATGCTCATAAGGAATCTCTAATCAAGTCCCGCGCGGTCGCGACGGCGGCTTTGCGGGATGAGCTGCGCGAAGCGCGACGCAGTTAATGGTCGAACCCTTAACAAGGAGCGCGACAAGACAGATCGCCCGCCAAGCCCCGTCCCCCTTGGGTTTCGACGATAATGGGCCGTCTACGTCGCCGAGCCCGTGGCAGGCGCTTTGCGCCTGCCAGCGTGCTAGGCCATTCGACGAACGCAGCGGCCAAGCCGCTGCGTAAGGAGTCCGTAGTCCGGCTACTGATCCTCAGCCGCTCGAACGCAAAGACGAGCGAAGCCTGGTCTTTAGCCCGCCTTCGGCTAAAGACCAGCCGAAGCCGGGCTTTGCCCATCTTCGCGTGTAGCCAACCCATTCTCGTCGAAACGCGGTTCATGGAGGACTTGATTAGAGGTTCCAAGCAGTATACCGCTTTGACGCGATCACTCCCGATGCGGTACACTCTCGCGACTTTTTTCCAGCCAAATCATGCACGCAGTCATCAAAACCGGAGGCAAGCAGTACCGCGTCACCGCCGGAGAAAAAATCAAGGTCGAACGGATCAAAGCCGACGTCGGCGCCGAGGTCATCTTCGATCAGGTGCTTTTTCACAGCGAAGGCGACAATGTGAAAAACGGCGCCCCGCTGATCGATGGCGCGCAAGTCAAGGCGAGCGTTGTCGGCCATAGCCGCGGCGAAAAAGTCAAAGTGTTCAAAATGCGGCGGCGAAAAAATTATCGCAGGACGCAGGGACACCGGCAGAATTACACGGAGATTCAGATTACCAGCATCCATGGCGCATAAAAAAGCAGGCGGAAGTTCGAGAAACGGCCGCGACTCTCAATCAAAAAGGCTGGGTGTGAAGCGCTTCGGTGGCGAAGCCGTTTCGGCCGGAAGCATCATCGTTCGTCAGCGCGGAACGCAGTTTCACGCCGGGCGCAACGTCGGCGTCGGCAAGGACCATACCTTGTTCGCGAAAATCGCCGGCAAGGTGCAGTTCGTTGCGCGCGGTCCAAGGCATCGGAAGGTTGTGAGTATCGAGCCTGCGCCATCAACATAACGCGAACAATCTTTGTCGCAGGAAGCCCTATTCCCGAATAGGGCTTTTTTGTTTCCATGAAATTCATTGATGAAGCGATTATTGAGGTCACCGCCGGAAACGGAGGCGACGGGGTCGCGCACTTTCGGCGCGAGAAATATGTTCCCCGCGGCGGGCCGGACGGCGGCGATGGCGGTCGCGGGGGGAGCATTTACGCGATCGCCGACGCAAATATCAACACACTCGTGGATTATCGCTTCACCAAAAACTTTCGCGCCCAAGATGGGGAGCGCGGGAAAGGCGCTGACCGCTATGGCAAGAGCGGCGATGACATTGTGCTCCGCGTTCCGGCCGGTACGGTGATCAGCGAAGCGGAAACAGGCGAAATCATCGCCGATCTTACCGAGGCTGGAGACAAAACGCTCCTCGCCAAAGGCGGCAAGGGAGGCTTGGGCAATCTCCATTTCAAATCGTCGGTCAACCGCGCTCCGCGCCGGTTCACCGAGGGTGAAGCCGGAGAATCGTTGCGCGTGAAACTCGAATTGAAAGTACTCGCTGATGTGGGCTTGCTCGGAATGCCTAACGCGGGCAAGTCGACGCTCATTCGCAAGTTGTCGGCGGCCCAGCCGAAAGTCGCCGACTATCCTTTCACCACGCTGCGTCCTTATCTGGGTGTCGTACGCGTGGACGACATGAAAAGCTTCGTCATGGCCGACATCCCCGGACTTATCGCCGGGGCCGCCGAAGGCGCCGGCCTCGGGCAGCAGTTCCTGAAGCACCTTGCGCGAACGAAATTGCTACTCCATATTGTGGATGTCTCGGCCGCGCTTTTCGGACGCGATCCGGTTACCGAAGCCCGCACAGTCCTCGCCGAACTCGAAAAGTATGACGAAACCTTGTTTGCTAAGTCGCGCTGGCTCGTGCTCAACAAGATTGATTTGCTCGATTCGGCGCGACGCCAGGCGGAAGTGGTAAGGATCAGCGAAGAACTCAAGACTCGCGCGGTCGCGATTTCGGCGCTCACCGGAGAAGGCTGCAAAGAACTTGCGTTCGCCGTGATGGCGCATCTCGAAGAAGCGCGCAGATGAACCGGCTGGAAGGCGCCAAGCGCTTCGTCGTCAAGATCGGCAGCAGCCTGCTGACGCGCGAAGGCGCCGGCCTCAATCACGCAGCCATCGCCGAATGGGCCGAGCAAATCGCCAAGCTCGCCGCGCAGGGCAAACAAATCCTCGTCGTTTCTTCCGGCGCGATTGCCGAAGGCATGCAGCGGCTCAAGTGGAAGACCCGGCCGCACGCCTTGTACGAATTGCAGGCCGCGGCCTCGGTGGGGCAGATGGGATTGGTGCATGCTTACGAATCGCGCTTTCGCGAGCATGGTCTGCACACCGCGCAAATCCTGCTCACGCACGAAGACTTGACCGACCGCAAGCGCTATCTCAACGCGCGATCAACATTGCGTGCGCTGCTCAAGCTCAATGTCATTCCGATCATCAACGAGAACGACACGGTGGTCACCGACGAAATCCGTTTCGGCGATAACGACACCCTCGCCGCGCTGGTCGCTAATCTCATCGAGGCCGATGCGCTTGTCATATTGACCGACCAGCCGGGATTGTTTTCCGCCGACCCAAGACAGAATCGTGACGCCGAGCTCGTGGCCGAAGCCGAAGCGGGTGATCCGAAGCTCGAAAGGATAGCGGGCGGCGCGGGTGCTCTTGGGCGCGGCGGAATGCTGACCAAAGTGTGGGCGGCGAGAAGAGCGGCGAGAAGCGGAACTTACACGATCATCGCGTCCGGTTTGGAGCGGGATGTGCTGCTTCGCCTGGCCAAAGGAGAAGCGCTGGGGACGCGGCTCTTGGCGGAAAAAGCTCCGCTCGCGGCGCGCAAGAAATGGCTCGCCGATCAGCTGCAACCGCGCGGCTCACTCGTTTTGGATGAAGGCGCGATCATCGCGCTCAAGGAGCAGGGAAAAAGCCTCTTACCGATTGGAGTCGCGGAAGCGAAAGGCGATTTCGAGCGTGGCGAGCTGGTTTCTTGCGTCGACTCGGCCGGCGCCGAAATCGCGCGCGGACTCGTTAACTACAATGCGCAGGAAACGCGGCGGATTCTACGCCGTTCAAGCGCTGAGATCGAGACGATTCTGGGTTATGTCGACGAGGCCGAGCTCGTTCATCGGGATAATCTCGTAATCCTATGATCCGCGTTGCCTTGCTGTTTGCTTTTTGCGGCAAGCTGCCCTCGCGCACGACGAGACGCGCGAGCCCTCAATACGCGTGACCGGCAATGCGATCGTCATGGTGCAACCCGATCAGGCGCGGATTGACTTGGGCGTCGTGACGGAAGCGAAGACCGCCGCGGCAGCGGCTAGCCAAAACGCACGGGCTCGACAAAGTGCTCGCCGATTTGAAAAGAGCATTGGGCGCGAATGCGACGATCAACACCGTGAGTTATTCGCTCAACCCCAATTACCACTATCCGGAAAAGGGCGGTAAGCCAGAAATCACCGGCTACACGGCAGCCAACATCGTCCGTGTGACTCTGGACAAGGTCGGCGACGCTGGCAAAGCGATTGACGCGGCAACAAGCGCGGGCGCCAACCGTGTCGAGCGTCTTGAGTTTGGGCTCAAAGACGAGAAGGCAACGCAGTCCGCGGCGCTGCGCGAAGCGGCGGCGAACGCGCAAGCCAAGGCCGTGACTCTGGCGGATTCGCTCTCGCTAAAAATCAGCGGAGTGTTGCCGGTCGCCGAAAGTCAGGCGCCGATCGTTTTTCCCCAACGCGTCGCGCGTGCGGAGGCGAGCGCGACACCGATCGAACCCGGAACCATCGAGGTGCGCGCGGAGATCGTTCTCCAGGTCGCCCTTCAGCCCAGGTAAGTTCTTCCCCCCGCTGTAATTTTTACAAGGACGTCCCCTTTCGGGCCGCTTCGGGGGCTTGTACGCGCAGGGATTTACCCGCCGCGAGCGATGGCACGGAAGCTGCCTCTATGAGATAAACCATCAGAAAGCTTGACTATGCAAAGCGGAATTCGAATCGGATCGGTCTCGGGAATCGAAGTTTTCGTCGACTGGAGCCTCATGATCATTTTCTTTCTCGTGACCTTCAGTCTCGGCGCGGGGCTTTTTCCGGCGTGGCATCCCGAGTGGGGCGGCGTGCTCATCTGGAGCGTCGCGCTCGCCGCCGCGTTTTTGTTCTTTGTCTCGGTTTTTATTCACGAGCTTTCGCACGCCCTCGTCGGCCGCGCGATGGGAATCGAAATCAGGCGGATCACGCTTTTTATCTTCGGCGGCATGGCGCATCTCGAGCGCGAACCGCATGCATGGCGCGCCGAACTGTGGATGGCGATCGTCGGGCCCATCGTCAGTTTGCTTCTGGGCGGTCTGTTTCTTCTGCTGGGCGGGCTCACGCTCGGCGCTGCGGGTTTCGATCCGGCGCAACCGCAAGAGACTCTCGCGCAAATGGGTCCGTTGACAACGCTCTTTCTCTGGCTCGGGCCGATCAACATCGTGCTCGGCCTGTTCAATCTCGTTCCGGGTTTTCCGCTCGACGGCGGCCGCGTTCTGCGCGCGGTCATGTGGGGGATCACGGGAAATCTCAAGCTCGCGACCCGCTGGGCTTCGCGCCTCGGCCAATTCTTCGCCTGGTTTTTGATCGCGATTGGAATCGCGATGATTCTGGGTGTGAGAGTGCCACTCTTCGGAACCGGATTGCTGAACGGACTTTGGCTCGCTTTCATCGGCTGGTTCCTCAATCAGGCGGCGCTCATGAGCTATCGTCAGTTGCTTGTGCGCGAATCGCTCGACGACGTTCCTGTGTCGAGGGTGATGCGCTCGCAATTCGCCAGCGTTGAGCCAAACATGACGGTGAACCAACTTGTCGACGAACACCTGCTGCACTCGGACCAGCGCGCCTACCCGGTGCTGGACGGATTCGATCTAGTCGGACTGGTTTGTCTCGAAGATCTGCGCAAAGTCCCTCGCGAAGCGTGGGAGAGCACAAGAATCGCCGAGATCATGACTCCAGCCGCGAATCTCGCGCAAATTTCGCCGGCCGAAGACACGAGCGATGCCCTGACCACACTCAATAATCGCGGAGTCAATCAACTTCCCGTCGTTGAGAACGGACGCGTGCGCGGGTTCGTGCGGCGCGAAGATATTTTGCGTTGGCTTGCTCTGCGCGGCGACCGCGCCTTGGCGCAATGACGCGCGCGCTTGGTTTTCTCGTCTTCGCTGTATTATCGGCGCCGGCCTTGGCCACGCTCGAGAGCCGTACCGGCAAAGCGTCGTTCTACGCCGAGGATTTTCACGGAGCGCGAACCGCGAGCGGCGAATTCTTCGATATGACCGAGCTGACGGCGGCGCATCCGACGTATCCTTTTGGCACGGTCGTGCGAGTGACCAATTTGCACAATGATCGCAAAGTACAGCTTCGAATCACCGACCGCGGCCCGACCGTGAAATATCAGGATCAGGGGCGCATCATCGATGTCTCACGCGGAGTCGCGGAGAGGTTGCGATTCGTCGAGCAAGGCGTTGCGAGCGTGCGAGTTGACGTGCTCAAATGGGGCGATGGGGTCTATCGCGCCGAATCCCTGTCTTCGGCTGAGTAGATGTAATCGCGGGTGAGCGGAAGCGGGAGCGTTCCATCGGGCCATGGCTTACCCGCCAGCAGTTGAAAGATAGAAAGCCAGCCGCGGGCGAATCCGTGCGCCGACCCCGCCATGTAGATTCGCCAGACTCGATACGCTTTTTCGCCCACGAGCTCGCGCGCCCGCGCTGCGTTCGACTCTAGCCTGCGCACCCAATTGTCGAGCGTCCTGGCGTAGTGCGGACGCAAACATTCGGCATCGCGAAGTTCCAGCCCGGCCGCCGCCATATGGCGAAGCACTTCGGAGACGTGCAGCAATTCGCCGCCGGGAAAAACGTATTCTTCGATGAAATCTCCAATGCCGCTGCCCAAGCCGCGGGCGTTGACGTGCGCCGCGGTGATGCCGTGGTTCATCAGCAGACCGCCGGGTTTGAGTAAGCGGAAAATCTGTTCGCAGTAGACGGGAAAATTCTTGCGTCCGACGTGCTCGAACATTCCCACGCTCGCAATTTTGTCGAAGCTCTGCGGGTAATCGAGAGTGCGGTAATCGGCGAGTCTGACTTCACAGCGGCTGCGCAGATTGCGCCGCTCGATTTCAGATTGGACGTAGGAGAACTGCTCGGCGCTCAATGTTATTCCTAGCGCTTGCGCGCGATAGTGCTCGACGGCGTGAAAAATAAGCGCGCCCCAACCGCAGCCGATGTCAAGAAAGCGCTCGTCCGGCTTCAGCACAAGCTTGCGGCAGATGTAATCGAGCTTCTGAATCTGCGCCTCGTCGAGCGTATCCTCGGGACGTTTGAAATAGGCGCAGGAATACACCCGATTCTGGTCAAGCCACAAGGCGAAGAAATCGTTGCCGACATCATAGTGGCGGCTGATCGAATTCTTGTCCGACCCTGTGCCTCTCGGCCACCATGCTCGCGGACTATCGGCCGCCGGATCGCTGCCGACGAATCTCTCGGCGAGCGCTACGGCTTCGTTAAGGTTGCCGCTCACGTCGAGGTCGCCGTTGACGTAGGCTTTAGCGAGATTGCCGAGTGTCGGCCGCGCCAAGGTCTCGAGCGCCGAGCGGGAGTTCAGCGTTAGTTTGACTGAGGAAGCGTTGGAAGATGAAAGTGTCTCGCCGTTCCAAAGAACGACATCCAGCGGCAAGCCTTGCAGCCGATGTCTGGCCGCGGCTAGCAACGGGCGTTGCAGCATCGTCTCCCCTCGTGACTGTTAGACCTTCAAATCCGCGATCAACGCTTCGCGGACCTCTTCGCTCAGATTATGGGCGATTTTAGAGTAGTTCGGATGGTCGACGCCAAGCGTTAAACGTGCGCCTTCGTTGAGCGCTTTGATCATTTCGGGCTTCAGTTCAAAGCGTAGAAAATGTACCGAAGAAGTTTTTTGCTCGTTTTCGCGCTCGAGATCTTCATCGGCGATCGCGTACACGCGCGAGAAATCCTCCGCCTGCACCCAGACGCGGTCTTCGATTCCGATGAGCTTGGCCAGCATGGTTTTGCGCTCGTCAACATCGGGATACTCGATTAGCATGGTCGCCTTCCAGTTGCTACCGTCGGGAACGAGCGGATTGTAGGCATCGAGCTCGTCCTGGATACGTTCCGGCTCGAAAATTTTCTCTGCGAGCAGCATCTCCTGCAACTGGTAGCGCATCGTCAGTTCGTCCTCGAAAAGCAAGGTGACGTGATCGCCCAGATGGACGGTGCGATTTTTCTTGTGCGCCATGACTTGGGCGCGAAAATCGGCGCGATGTCTGGCATAGGTTTCGAGCGGCATCAAGCTCTCGACTGTTATTTTTGCCATCCGAGAACCTATCTCATGAACCCGCGCATGTGCGACGGAGGTGATTTGGTTGAAGGACTAGGCGCGAGCAAGGCGGTTTGGTCATTCCAAATAAGGAGCGAGCAACACCGCCATCCGCCCAAATCAGCCCGTCCCCTTGGGTTGCGGCCAGAGGAGGCCGCCTGCCGCGTTGCTCGGCTGGCCAATATCGACATATTGGCTGCGCCTCGCGCCTTGCATTCGTCACTTTCTGGCCGCAACGCATCATGTGTGGGTTCATGAGATAGGTTCTATAAACCGTACGCAATCCTAAGCAAAGACAGCGGGTGCAGTTTTTGAGGCGAGGTCTTGCCCAGTCCCTGTTCGATCTGCCGTCCCGCGATGGGGCAATCGGAGCTAATGTAATCCGGTTTTGACGCCGCCATCTGTTTGTAAACCGGCTTTCCGATCTTCATCGAATTCTCGAAATGTTCGACCTTCACTCCCCACGTCCCATCGTGTCCAGAGCAGCGCTCAATCGTGTTGACCCGCGTGCCGGGGATGAGTTGCAAAAACTCGCGCGTTTTCTGACCAACGTTCTGAACCCGCAGGTGACAGGGAATGTGGTACGAGACATTTCCGAGTTGCTGCTTGAAATCGGTCTTAAGCAGTCCGTCGCGATGGCGGAGGAATAAATATTCAAACGGGTCGAACATCGCTTCCGCGACGCTTTGCACTTCCGCGTCCTCGGGAAAGAGCAGCGGAATCTCCTGTTTGAACATGAGGGTGCACGAAGGCACCGGGGTGAGAATCGCGTATCCCGCTTTCGTCAGCTTAGCCAGCTGCGGCAGGTTCCTATCCTTCAACTTTGCCACGGCGTTAAGATCGCCAAGCTCGAGCTTCGGCATTCCGCAACAAGATTCCGGTTCGACGATGACATGCGGAATCTCGTTGTGCGCAAGGATCTTCGTCAGATCGCGCGCGATGTCAGGCTCGTTGTAGTTGGCGTAGCACGTAGAGAAAATCGCGACTTTCCCTGGTGCTCGCTCGCCGTCTTTAACCGGCCACGAATGGTTCGCTCGCGCCGACCGGCGAAAAGTCTTGCTCGTATATTCCGGAAGCTTGCGCTCTCTGTGAATCCCCAACGAACGTTCCATGACCTTTCTCACGGTCGGAGATTTATTCGCCGCGTTGACGGTCTGCGCCACGACCGGAATTGATGCGAGTTTGCCCATCGCGTCGGTGCTCGAAAGCATCTTGTCGCGGAAATTCAATTCACCTTTTTTGAACTTCACCGCTTTCGCCCGCAGCATGAGATGCGGGAAATCGACGTTGAGCGGATGCGGCGGCACATAAGGGCACTTGGTCATGAAGCACATGTCGCAGAGATAACACTGGTCGACTACTTTCCAGTATTCGCTCTTCTCGATCCCGTCGAGCTCTCCCGTTTTTCCTTCGTCGATTAGATCAAACAGCGTGGGAAAAGCGGTACACAAATTGAAGCAGCGCCGGCAGCCGTGGCAGACGTCGTACACGCGATGCAGCTCGTCGAGCACCGAAGCTTCGTTATAGAAGTCGGGGTTTCGCCAATCGAGCGCATGGCGCTTGGGCGCCTCGAGATTGCCTTCTCGAACGGTCATTTGTAGGGGCGAAGGACTATTAGAAGAATAAGGGAGGAAAGGACGTATCCTTCCGCCCACACGCCTTCAGTCAATCCTCTAACGCGTCCAATGCTTTCTGGAAGCGATTGGCGTGCGAGCGTTCGGCTTTTGCCAGGGTCTCGAACCAGTCGGCGATTTCGTCGAAACCCTCTTCGCGCGCAGTCTTCGCCATTCCCGGATACATATCGGTGTATTCGTGGGTCTCGCCCGCGATGGCCGATTTGAGATTGAGCCGGCTGGGGCCGAATGGGAGATCGGTCGCCGGATCGCCACAGGCTTCGAGATACTCGAGATGGCCATGCGCGTGTCCGGTTTCACCTTCAGCCGTCGAGCGGAAAACGGCGGCGATGTCGTTCTGGCCTTCGACGTCGGCCTTGGCGGCGAAATACAAGTAACGGCGGTTTGCCTGCGATTCGCCGCCAAAAGCGTACTTTAAGCTTTCCTCGGTCTTTGATCCTTTGAGTTGCATGCTGGTCTCCTGTGTGGGGAATGATTTAGACGAGTTCTAAATCATGAAAAAATATAGCACCCGCGCATGAGCGCGTCAAACAATCAGCGCGTGCGGCGGGTTTAGGGTCCCTTAGTGTCTTAGCGTCGCTTCGATTTCGGAGAACGTCCGCGCAACTTCGGTGGTGTGTACGGGCACACCGAGCTGGCGCGCGATCTGCGAAGCGGAGAAAAGTCCGCGGACGATCTGCTGGTGGCTTTGCCGCTCGAGCTCGGCGATGAGCGCGTGCTGGCGGCCGGCGCGCTTCAACGTCGTCACCACATGCCCGACCTTGGCACCGAGCAGCGAATCGAACATGATGACGTCGAGTTGATCTTGCGGCGTCATGAGTTCGGCCACCGCGATTTCCTTTCTTTTGATTCCGCGGCCCTGCAGCAACTGAACGGGCTTTTCGCCGAGGATGTCGCTGGCGGTGACCACGCCGGTTACTTTGTCCGACGTGATGATCACGAGCAGAAGCCGGACGCCCTGCTCGATCATCTTTTGATTGGCTTCATCGATTGTCGCTTCGGGGTGAATCGTGACCGCGTGGGTTTGCCTGAAGTCGGTCATGACGTCGAGTGCGGGCGAGTTGAGCGTAACCTTCGGCGGTTTCGCTGGGTGGCAAAACGGCGCATCCACCGCGAGCTGAGTTAATGGCAGCGGCGCGTAGTTTCTTTCCATCGTGCGATCAAAGCGACAAGTTGCGGACGGCGGCCCGAGGATGGATTCTTTTTCGCTTCGCGGGGTGATGGAACAGAAAGCGCGCGAGTTCGTTCAAGGCTTTGTCGTAGACCTCGCGCTTGAAATCGACCACCGCGTCAAGCGGCACCCAGTAGTCGCTCCACCGCCAGGCGTCGAATTCTGGATGATCGGTCGCACGCAAACAGACGTCGCAGTCGCGCCCGATCAGTTTCACCAGATACCAGATTTGCTTCTGCCCGCGATAATGTCCGTTCCACTCGCGTCTGACCCAATGCGCCGGAACGTCATAGCGCAGCCAGTCGCGTGTGCGGCCGAGAATCTCGACGTGCCGCGGCTGCAAGCCGACTTCCTCCAGCAGCTCGCGATACATCGCTTGCTCGGGTGACTCCCCCGATTTGATTCCTCCCTGCGGAAACTGCCACGCGTGCTGCTTGCAGCGCTTACCCCAGAACACTTTACTCTTGGCGTTGCAGATGATGATGCCGACATTGGGCCGGTAGCCGTCGCGATCTATCATGTCCAGAATCCGAACGGTAAAATCATTGAAATTCTTTCATATTTTGGTAACCAATGAAAGCCGCGATCGCCGCAGTCCTCGTCCTGTGTTCCTGCAGCAACCTGATGAAAGCGCAAAGCCCGACGCATCGCCACGACAACGCGCACCTGTTCGGCGCGACTGCCGTCGCTTTCAGTCCGACCGGCGAAATAGTGGCGAGCGGCGGACTTAGAGGGGAAATTGCGCTCTGGCGGATCGGCGCAAACATTGCCCGGCTCAAGGCGCACCGCGACGCGGTACGTGCGCTTGAATTCGTAAGCGATGAACGATTCGTGAGCTCGGGCGACGATGGGCGCATCATTCTGTGGAACTTGTCGGGGCGCGAAGCGCTCGTTGAACGTCAAAGCTCGGCGGTTACAGCGATGGTGCTTGCTGGCGACAATATCGTCACCGGCCACGCTGACGGGCACGTGCGTGCGTGGACCGCTTTCGATTTGCAGCCGGTGCATTCGCTTCGATTGGATTCGGCCGTTCTCGCGCTCGCGGTTCATGGAAGCATGCTCGCGATGGCCGGCGAAGACGGCGCGGTTGCGTTGTTTTCCCCAGAGCTTAACTTGCTGCGCCGAATTCAGGTCAGCGGTCCCGCGGCCCACGACTTACAGTTTTCGCCGGACGGGAAATGGCTCGCCGCGGGAAGTTGGTTCAGGTTGTTGGTCTGGAACGTCGACAGCGGAGAACGCCGCAGTATCGCGAGCGAGCACAATGGACTTCTGGCCTCGCTTGATTTCAGTCCCGATGGCGATCGCCTGGTCAGTCTGGGGCGACACACCGATTCGGCGTTACGCGTTTGGGATACGCGAAACTTTGCGGTTGAGCGCCGTTATCAGGCGCACGATCTTTGCGGTGCGATGGTGCGCTTCAGTCCGGACGGACGTTTCATCGCCTCGGTTTCGGATGACGAGAGCGTTCGTCTTTACGATTTGCAGTTGCCTTACGATCCGCGTTAAGCATGCGCAGTTCGCAGTTTTTTATTTCGACTTTGAAAGAAGCTCCGGCCGATGCCGAGCTCATCAGCCACAAGTTGATGCTGCGCGCGGGCCTGATCAAGAAGCTCGCTTCCGGTCTTTATTCATGGATGCCGCTTGGGCTTCGTGTCTTGCGCAAGGTCGAAGCGATCGTGCGCGAAGAGATGAATCGAAGCGGGGCGGTAGAGTTGCTGATGCCTGCGGTGCAGCCCGCCGAGTTGTGGCAGGAATCGAAGCGCTGGGAATTCTACGGCCCCGAGCTTTTGCGAATAAAAGACCGCCACCAGCGCGATTTTTGTTTCGGCCCGACGCACGAAGAAGTCATCA
>JBOIGA010000005.1:23546-37511 GCA_050741875.1 Burkholderiales bacterium | reverse complement strand
TGGCAACACATGACGACGTACACGATCGGCCTCGGGGCGTCGGGTACCGCGCCATACGATCCGGATTATCTGACTAACCCCGATCCTTTCTATCTGAGCGTGCTCGGTGATGCGAATGGCAACGGCAGCATTGATGCCGGTGAAACCACACCAGGTGGCTGGCCGATTCCGGACAGCGATAACGATGGAGCCGGAGACGAGGATCCTGCGACAGACCAACGCACGATTGACGACCTATGGCACGCGGCCGTCAATGGCCACGGCCAATACTTCAGTGCTAAAGATCCCACGTCTCTCGCCATCGGGATGACTTCGATCGTAAACGACATCATCGGCAGAGTCAGTTCGGGAGCTGGAGCCGGTGTCGCGGCGCCGGTCATCACGACAACCAACAACGGGGTCTATACCGTCACCTACAAAGGCGGGGAGTGGTCGGGGCAAGTGAACAAGCAAACGATTGACCCCAACACTGGAGCGGTGAGCTCCACGCCGGTTTGGCAAGCGCGAGATCAATTGAATACCCTTGCTTCCTCGGGTGGCTGGGATGCAAACCGCAAGATAGCCACGTTGAAGTCCGATGGAACGAAAATTCCTTTCCGCTGGGCGAATCTCTCCTCCACTCAACAGAGCACTTTCGGTTCGACCGCCGGGGGTCAACAGCAAGTGGTGAACTGGCTTCGGGGTGACAAAAGCCTCGAAGGCGTAGGTGCGGGCAAGTATCGAATAAGGGCGCATATTCTCGGCGACATCGCCGGTTCCGAGGCGGTTGTGGTGGGAAAACCCACCGAGAAATTCAACGAGATTGACAATCCTGGCTATTCAAGCTTTAAGAGCACGCAAGCTTCACGAACTGAGATGGTCTACGTCGGCGCGAACGACGGAATGCTGCATGCATTCGACGCGACGACTGGCGCTGAGCGCTGGGCTTACGTTCCAGGAATCCTTATCCGTCCGGGAGCAGACGGACTCGCGGCGCTTTCCTACCAGCAGGGCGGGACGCCTCCGTTCAATCACCATTACTACGTGGATCAGACGCCGCAAGTCCAGGATATCGATTTCAACAAGACCTTCGGCGCAAGCGGCGCCCCTGACTGGCGTACCATTCTCGTCGGCGGCCTCAACAAGGGAGGCAAGGGTTTCTATGCGCTTGACATTACGAACCCAAGTGCGTCGGACGAAACCGATGTCGCCAATAAAATCCTTTGGGAATTCACCGATCCGACTACGCCGGACGATATGGGCTACAGCTTTGGACGCCCGCTCATCGCCAAGACCGCCGCGCATGGCTGGGTAGTGATCGTAAGCTCAGGCCACAACAACGTGAACGGAGGAGGTTTTGTCTATGTGCTGAACGCGAGAACCGGCGCGCTGCTTCACAAACTCAGTACTGGGCAGGGCACCTCGGCCAACCCGAGCGGACTCGCGAAGATAAACGGCTATCAGATCAACGATACCGATGGGACCATTCAGCACATCTACGGCGGCGACTTGTTCGGCAATGTTTGGCGGTGGGACGTCTCCTCACCTTCGACTTCGAGTTGGACGCAAACGCTTCTGGCTACGCTCACCGATTCCGGCGGCACGCCACAACCGATCACGACCAGCCCACGGCTCGCCCTCGATGTGAAAGCCGCGGTTCCGACTCGCTGGGTGTTCGTGGGCACCGGCAAATATCTCGGTATCCCGGATAACACAACGACCCAAACGCAGACGATGTACGCGATCAAGGACGGAGGTAAAACGGTGCCGTCCAATCCGCCGACCCCGATCACCCGGAGCAATATGACCGCGATCACTGGAGTGGGCAGCTCAACCCCGATCACGACGCAGGGCTGGTACTACGATCTTACGGCTGGAGAGCGAATAAACGTGGATCCCGTCCCCAACCAAGGCATTATCGCTTGGGTGACTACCATTCCAAGTACCGACCCCTGTTCACCCGGATTTAGTGGAAGGGCTTACGCTCGCAAATACGCCACAGGCGAAAGCATTCTCGTAGATGGCAGCGGAAATCTTGTGGCGTCTGTCTTCAACCAAAAGGGTTACCTTGACGTAAAGTTTCTTATGGTCAATGGGAAAATAAGACTTTATGTAGTCAAGCCACCCGATTCCGCTACGGGGATTCCGCCTCTCGATCCTCTACCCACCGATCCTTCTGCGTTCGGAGCTGGGGTTGGCCGGGTTAACTGGCGGGAAATCCTCGATTAGAACATCGGAACCGAAAAGGAGCGGCCTTCGAGCCGCTCTTTTTTTGTTAGCGACTTTGCGTCGCTAATCCTTTCGGCAGCGGGAACTCGACGTTTTCGGTGATTCCTGGAAACTCTTCGATTTGCCCAGCGTTCAGATCCTTGAGTTTTGCAATCACCTGTTGCACGAGAATCTCGGGAGCGGAAGCCCCTGAGGTGACGCCGATTCTGTTTTTGCCTTCGAGCCACCTGCGATTGAGCTGCGCCGCTGAATCGACCATGTGAGCTTCGACTCCCATGTTCTCCGCGACTTCGCGCAAGCGATTCGAATTCGAACTGTTGGGCGAACCGACGACGATCATCAGGTCGCACTGCTTCGCCAGGAGCTTGACCGCGTCCTGCCGATTTTGTGTGGCGTAGCAAATGTCGTCTTTCTTTGGCCCGACGATTTTTGGAAAGCGTTTCTTCAGCGCTTCGACAACTTTCGCAGCGTCGTCAACCGAAAGCGTCGTTTGGGTAACATAAGCGAGATTGCTCTCGTCGCGAACTTGCAAGCTGTCGACGTCTTTGGGTTTCTCGACGAGATAGATACCCTGCTCCGCTTGACCCATCGTGCCTTCAACTTCGGGATGGCCGGCGTGTCCGATCATCACGATCTCCTTCCCCTGCGCGCGCATCTTCGCAACTTCGATGTGAACTTTGGTGACCAGTGGGCAGGTTGCATCGAACACTTTGAGTTGCCGTGCGTTTGCCTGCTTCCGAACCGCTTGCGAGACGCCGTGCGCGCTGTAAATGAGAATCGAGTTTTGCGGAACTTCGCCGACGTCTTCAACGAATATCGCACCTTTGGATTTCAAGCTTTCGACGACGAATTTGTTGTGTACGACTTCGTGGCGCACGTAGACAGGCGCACCGAACTTTTCGAGGGCGAGCTCGACAATGTCGATCGCGCGATCCACCCCAGCGCAAAAGCCGCGTGGATTAGCGAGTAGAACTTGCATAACGTTATTTTGACACGGCCAAAGAAAAAAGCTCGCATCGCGCGAGCTTTTTTCTAAGTTGCGGCCTTAGTCGTCCCAGTGTTTGTAGTGATGGCGAGCGCGTTTGTAGTGGCCGCGATGCCAACCGTTGTCACCCTGATACTTTCGGCCTTGGTAGTAGTGATGATGATTCACCCGCTGCGGCTCGTGATCGTAGTAGGGTTGGTCGCGGTCGCCGAGAACGTACACACCCGCCGCCGCGCCGATAGCGCTTCCCAGCATTGCGGTATCGCGTCCGCCGAACATCGAACCCAACGCCGCGCCGGCCGCTCCCCCCAAGCCGCCGCCGAGGACTGCCTCGCCGTCGATCTCGTTCCACCGGCTGCCGTGATCGGCAAGCGCGGGCGCGCTCAATCCCATCAACAAGGCCGCCATTCCCAACGATTTCAACTTCATTTGTTATCTCCTGTTCCGAAGCGAATGAGCTTCGAATCCAAGAACGCCGGGCCGCGCAAACTGGTTTACTAAGGAAAATCCTTAGTTGGTCGCAACCTTGCGCGCCGAAAAGAAGCTGTCCCAGATGAGGAGAACCGCTCCGCAGGTGATCGCCGAGTCGGCGACGTTGAACGCCGGCCAATGGTAGCCGTAAGCGTGCATATCGAGAAAATCAATCACCGCACCAAGTCGAATCCGGTCGATGACGTTGCCAATCGCGCCTCCCAGGATCAGGCTCAAAGCGAGGTTGAAGCGCGAGCGTTCGGGGTGTTTCCATAAGAAAGCGAAGATCCAGATCGAAACGCCAATCGCGACAACCGTAAAGAAATGTCTTTGCCAACCCGAAGCGTCGCTTAAGAAACTGAATGCGGCGCCAGGATTGAAGACGTAGACGAGATTGAAAAACGAGGTCACCTCGATGCTTTCCCCCGGCGACATCCAGACGTTGATCCAATACTTGGTGAGCTGGTCGAACAATACGACGACGAACGCGATAAGCAGATAGATGCTACGCATGCGCTCTCGGCTCGCCCGCTCCGAATAGATTGGCGACGCAACGCCCGCAAATCTCAGGATGCGCGGCATCGTTACCCACGTCGGCACGATAATGCCAACAGCGCTCGCATTTTGCGTGCGGGCTGGCGTTGACGACGATCTGCTCCGCGCCATTCACGACGCGCGCTTGCGAAGTGATGAGCACGAAACGCAGGTCGTTTCCGAGCGATTCAAGCAAATGGAATTCGTCACCGCTCGCGTGGATTTCCACTTCGGCCTGCAACGACGAGCCGATTTCGCCCGCGACCCGTGCTTCTTCCAATCGCTTCAGCACGCGTGAACGAATGTCGCGAATCTTTTCCCAGCGTTCGAGTAAAGCATCGTCTTTCTCTGGAAAGCGCTGCCAGGTCTGCAAAAACACGCTCGCTTCGTCGCGCGTAAAGACCTTCCACGCTTCTTCCGCGGTGAAGCTCAAGACCGGCGCGAGAAAGCGGATAAGCGTGCGCGTGACGTGGTAAAGCGCGTTCTGCGCCGAGCGGCGCGCCCGTGATTCGCGCGCGGCCGTGTACAGCCTATCTTTCAGGATATCGAGGTAGAAGCCGCCCAGATCCTCCGAGCAAAATGTTTGCAGCTTTTGCACGACCACGTGGAAATCGAAACTCGCATAGCTCGCTTCGAGTTCTTGCGCGCGAGCGGCGGTAAAAGCAATCGCATAGCGATCGATTTCCAGCGATTCGTCTCGCGAAAGCGAGTGGCGTGTAGCGTCGAAGTCGTCGAGATTAGCGAGCAAAAAGCGCAGAGTATTGCGAATGCGGCGATACGATTCGACTACCCGCTTCAAGATTTCATCGGAGATTGAAAGCTCGGCGGAATAATCCGTCGCCGCAACCCACAGCCGAAGGATATCGGCGCCCAAAGTATCCACCACTTTCTGCGGCGCGATGACGTTGCCTTTCGATTTGCTCATCTTATGACCCTCCCCATCCACGACGAAGCCATGAGTGAGCAGAGCATCGTAAGGCGCCCGTTCCTTGATTGCACACGAAGTCAGCAGCGATGACTGAAACCAACCGCGATGCTGGTCGGAACCCTCGAGGTATAGATCGGCGGGAAAGCGAAGCTCGCCTTCATCCTTGAGGATCGTCGTGTGCGTCGTTCCCGAGTCAAACCAGACGTCCAGCGTATCGTTGAGCTTGCGATAGGTGCTCGCGTCATCGCCGATGAGTTCGCTCGGCTCGAGTTGAAACCACGCTTCAATGCCTTGCGCTTCGACTTTCCGCGCGACCGCTTCGAGCAGTTCCAAACTCCTCGGATGCAACTCGCCGCTTTCCTTGTGCACGAAGAATGGCATTGGGACGCCCCAGTTTCTCTGCCGGGAAATACACCAGTCGGGACGGTTCGCGACCATACCGTGCAGCCGGGCTTTTCCCCATGACGGATAAAACGCCGTCGCCTCTACCGCCGCAAGCGCGGTTTCCCGCAGCGACTTTTCTTCCGATCCCCGATCCCCGATCCCTGATGCCCGCATTTCCATGCCGATAAACCACTGCCGGGTTGCGCGAAAAATCACTGGAGTCTTGTGCCGCCAGCAGTGCGGGTAGCTGTGCGTTGTTTTCTCGGTGTTGAGCAATACCTCGTTCTCTTTCAACCGGGCGATGATCGTGTCGTTGGCTTTCCAGACGCTCTGTCCGCGTACGAGTGGAACGCTTTCGAAGAACCTGCCGTCGTCACCGACTGGATTGTCCACGGGAAGCTTGTATCGGGAACCGACGACATAATCCTCGAGCCCGTGCGCGGGGGCGGTGTGCACCAGGCCGGTTCCCGCATCCAGCGTCACGTGCTCGGCGAGGATCACCGGAACGCTTCGGTCGTAAAAAGGATGGCGCAACGCGAGGCCTTCGAGCGCGGCGCCTTTGCAACTCCCGAGCACTTTCGTTTCAGCCAAGCCGTAGCGCTTGAGCGCGGCCGGCGCAAGATCGTGCGCGAGAATGAGGGCGCCTTTTTCGCTCGCGATCAGGTCATAGACAAAGTCGGGATGCACCGCGACCGCTTGATTGGCGGGAAGCGTCCACGGCGTCGTCGTCCAGATCACCGCAAAGGCCTTGCCCTTCGGCCTGCCCTCAGGGAGCTGAACACCGAACGCTCGTTCGATCCCGGCCGCATCCGCAACCGGAAACGCAACATCAATCGCGGGCGAAATCTTGTCTTCGTAATCCACTTCGGCTTCCGCAAGAGCCGAGCCGCAATCCACACACCAATGCACCGGCTTCTGTCCCTGGTACAGATAGCCGCGCTCGAGAATCCTGCCGAGCGCGCGAATGATTCCGGCTTCGGTCTGGTAATTCATCGTGAGGTACGGATGCTCCCAATCGCCCAGCACGCCAAGGCGAATGAAATCGCGGCGCTGCTTTTCGACCTGCGCTTTGGCGTACTCGCGGCAAAGCGCACGAAACTTGGGCGGCGGAATGTTCTTGCCGTGCAGTTTCTCGACCTGATGCTCGATCGGAAGCCCGTGGCAATCCCACCCCGGGACGTAGGGCGCGTCGAAACCCGCGAGTGTTTTGCTCTTGACGACGATGTCTTTCAAAATCTTGTTGACTGCGTGACCGATGTGAATGTCGCCGTTGGCGTACGGGGGACCATCGTGCAGGACAAATTTGGGACGGCCTTTCGATATTTCGCGAATTTGGCGATAAAGCCCGGCTTGGGCTTTGAGCATCTCCGGCTCGCGCTTCGCCAGATCCCCGCGCATGGGAAAGGGCGTGTCGAGGAGGTTGAGGGTTTGTTTGTAGTCGGCCATTCCAAAAAGTCGCTGGTCGCTGGTCTCCGGTCGCTAGTTCAAATCATCTCAAATCACTAGCCGCGAGCGGCCAGCGACGAACCAGGCTTTCGCATTCTCCACGTCTTTCGCAATTTGCTCAGTCAGCTTTTTCAAATCGGGGTATTTTGCTTCATCGCGCAGTTTGTGCAAAAAAAACACCTCGATGCGCCTCCCGTAAATTTCGTCGTCGAAGTCGAACAAATGCACTTCCAAAACCGGTTTGCCCGTCGATGACACTGTAGGGCGCACGCCGAGGCTTGCGACCCCATACAGGCGCGAGGCGCCTACACCTGACGCCTCGACGACGAAAATTCCCATTAGCGGCGGGCGCAGGTTTTTGAGATGAATGTTTGCCGTGGGGAAGCCAATCTGCTTCCCGACGCCGTCGCCGTGCACGACTTTCCCGCTCATCGAATACTCGCGGCCGAGAAGCCGTGAAGCGTCGCTCAGATTCCCCATCGCGAGCGCGGCGCGGATCGCGCTGGAAGATACGCGTTCGCCGGCGATGATCACGCTTTCCATCCGGCAAAGCTCGAAATTCGCCGCCGCGCTTTTCAAGAAGTCGAAATCGCCTTTACGGTCCTTGCCAAAGCGAAAGTCATCGCCGATGAGAACATAGCGCGCGTTCAATTTCTCGATTTGACCGGCGAATTCGTGCGCGCTCAACTGCGCGAATCCTGAATCGAAACGCTGTACGAAGAGCACGTCTACCCCGCATCTAGTCAAGTGCTCGCTTTTCTTGCGCAGATCGGTCAAGCGAGCGGGCGCAAGCTCGGGCGCGAAAAATTCGCGTGGATGCGGCTCGAAAGTCAGCACGCTCGCCGGAAGAGCGCGCGCTTTCGCCTCGGCTTTGAGCTTGGCGAGTAAGGTCTGGTGTCCCAGATGCACACCGTCAAAAGTGCCAACGGTCAGCGCTGTCGGACGATTGGTAGAGGGTATCTCTCGGCAAATAATCATGCTTGTTTGGCGAAGCGCCAAACGAAAGATGCGATTCTAGCCGAGGATCAAGCCGAGGCGCTTATAGGCCGTTGTGTATTCTGCTCTTCTGCTTGCTTGAGCACTTCGCCGAGCACGATGACCGCGGGTCCCGCGATTCCCCATGCTTCCGCCCGAATGAGTTCGGAAAGTATGCAGTCGATCCGTCTTGAGTCGGAGAGTGAAGCGCGTTCGACGATGCAGACCGGCGTGCTGCTGGGCAAGCCACGCGCAAGTAAAGCGCGCGCGATTGCCGCCGCCTGCCCCGCTCCCATGTACAGAACCGCCGTGTCAGCCCGCATGACTGCATCCGCCCAGTCGGAATCGGCTTCGCCGTGACCGACACGGGGCGTGACGAAAGTAACGCTGCGCGAAACGCCGCGTTGCGTGAGAGAGACCGCAAGCTCGGCGCTTGCCGCGAGCGCTGCCGTCACTCCGGGAACGATTTCGTATTGGATTCCCGCTTTCCTGAGCGCCGCGATTTCTTCCTGCGCCCGGCCAAAAAGTGAAGGGTCTCCGCCTTTGAGCCGCACCACGATCTTGTGCTGATGCGCGGCCTCGATGAGACAGCGATTGATGAAGCGTTGATCGGTCGAAATTCTGCTGCAGCGTTTGCCGACCAAAACCTTTTTGGCGTTCTGGGCTAGCGCGAGCGTTTCCGTGTGGACAAGCGCGTCGTGAAACACGATTTCGGCGCGCTTCAACAATTCGGCGCCGCGCACGGTGATGAGATCCGGCGCGCCCGGCCCCGCGCCGACAAGATAGACTTTCCCGGTCACAGAATCATCCCCGCGGCGACGGTGTGGTTGCTCGCCTCATCCATCAGAATGAAAGCTCCTGTCGCGCGGTTATCCTCATAGGCGTCGAAAACGAGCGGGTTTTGCACCTTGATGGCTACGCGCCCGATCTCGTTCAGGTTGAGCGTGCTCGCGCTCTCGTCGCGCGAGAGGGTGTTGATATCGAGCGCGTGGTGCACGCGTTGCACGATCGCTTTCGCGGCCTTCGTCGTCTGCTTGAACACGTACTTGCGCCCCGTTTGCAAAGGCGCCGTGTCGAGCCAGCAAACGCTGGCGTCGAATTCTTTTGCGACCTTGGGCGCGCCCCTGACGATCGCATCGCCGCGTGAGATGTCGAGCTGATTTTCCAAGAGCAAGGTCACCGACTGGTGCGCGCGAGCGCGCGGCAAGTCTCCATCGTAGGTATGAATCTTCTTGATGCGCGAAGAGAAACCCGAGGGCAGAACCGTCACCTCGTCGCCAACCTTGATTTCCCCGGACTCGACGCGGCCCATATAGCCGCGAAAATCGTGATGCTCGGAATTGTGCGGGCGCGTGACGCCCTGGACGGGAAAGCGGAATTCGCGCTCGGCGAGATCATCGTCGACCGCCGCGGTTTCGAGCGCGATCAAGAGCGGCTCGCCGCGATACCAGTCGAGCTTGTCGCCGCGCTCGACCACCATGTCGCCATACAAGGCCGAAATAGGGATGGTGATAACGTCGCGCAATCCCGCGTCTTGGGCGAAGGTGGCGAAATCGGTTTTGATCCTGGCGAAGACTTCCTCCGAATAACCGACAAGGTCCATTTTGTTGATCGCGACGACGATGTGCCGCACGCCCATCAGTTTGGCGATGTAGGAGTGGCGGCGAGTCTGCGTGAGCACGCCCTTGCGCGCATCGATCAAAATAATCGCGAGCTCGGCCTTGGAAGCCGCGGTGACCATGTTGCGAGTGTATTGCTCGTGTCCAGGCGAATCGGCGAGAATGAACTTGCGCTTGGGCGTGGCGAAATAGCGGTAAGCGACGTCAATCGTGATTCCCTGTTCACGCTCGGCGATAAGGCCGTCAGTCAAGAGCGAAAGATCGATGCCCTCGATTCCACGCCGGCGCGTCGTGCGCCCGGCCGCCAGCAACTGGTCTTCAAAAATCGATTTTGAATCGTGCAACAGCCGCCCGATCAGCGTGCTCTTGCCGTCGTCAACGCTTCCCGCGGTGATGAAGCGCAAAAGTTGGCTTTCCTGAAAGAGAGCTTCGACCACAGACATCAAAAGTAGCCTTCTTTCTTGCGCAGCTCCATCGAGGATTCCGAAGTCTGGTCGTCCATCCGGGTCGCGCCGCGCTCGGTAATTCGCACGATTGCCGTCTCGCCGAGGATTTCCTCGATCGTCGCGGCTTTCGATTCGACCGGACATGTGCAAGTCATGTCGCCGACGGTGCGAAAACGGACGTGCAAGGTCTCGACGATTTCCATGTCTGTCGGCAGCACGAGTTCGGAAATCGGAACGACATTGCCGTTGCGCCGGACGACCGCGCGAGCGTGGGAAAAATAAATGTTCGGGACTTCCAGCCGCTCGCGCGCGATGTACTGCCACGCGTCGAGCTCGGTCCAGTTGCTGATGGGAAAGACGCGAATGTTCTCGCCAGCGTGGACGCGCGTGTTGTAAAGGTCCCACAACTCGGGGCGCTGATGGCGCGGGTCCCATTGCCCGAACTCATCGCGAAACGAAAAGATTCGTTCCTTGGCGCGCGACTTTTCCTCGTCGCGCCGCGCGCCGCCAATGCACGCGTCGAAGCCGAACTCGGCGATCGCGTCGAGAAGCGTGATCGATTGCAAGCTGTTGCGGCTCTGGTCGGGGGTTCGCTGCACCACCCGGCCTTTGCGAATCGAATCCTCGACCGAACGCACGATCAGCCGCTCGCCGAGTTCGCGCGCGCGTTGATCGCGGAACGCGATCACTTCTGGAAAGTTATGGCCCGTATCTACGTGCAGCAGCGGAAACGGAAAGCGCGCGGGACGGAAGGCTTTTTCCGCGAGCCGCAGCATAACAATCGAATCCTTGCCGCCGGAAAACAAGAGCGCTGGATTTTTGCACTCGGCCGCGACTTCGCGCAGGATGTGGATGGATTCGGATTCGAGCGCATCGAGATGCGACAGGCGATGGCGTCGCGCCGAATTATTCTTCGCCGGCGTGGCAACGGGCTGCGCTTCGTGCGCAGTTTCCTCTAGCTCCGGTTCGAGATTAAGCACTCTCAATCTCCTTCACCCGCCCAATTTTTTTTCCGCCCTCAATCCTGACTGGATGCAAACCGCACTCTTTGCTCGCCGAATCCTCCCACCACCATCTTCCCGCGCGTTCATCTTCTCCTACCGTTATCGCGCGGGTGCAAGGCGCACAGCCGATACTCGCAAAGCCTCGATCGTGCAGGGAGTTGTAAGGCACATCGTGCGCGCGAATGTAAGCCCAGACGTCTTTGCGAGTCCAATCGGCGAGAGGATTGAACTTTTGTAGACCATTCGCCGCATCGGCCTCGGCTTCCCGCAATTCACCTCGCGTCACCGATTGTTCGCGGCGCTGTCCCGTGATCCACGCTTGCTTTCCAGCGAGGGCGCGTTTTAAAGGCTCGACTTTGCGAATGCCGCAGCATGCCTTGCGCAGTTCGACGTTTTGGTAGAAACCATTGGCGCCGTTGCGGGCGACGTATTCCTCGACCGCCGCGGCTTGCGGTAAATAGACTTTGATCGGGGCTCCGTAGCGTGACTTCGCTTCCTGCATCAGCTGAAAAGTCTCTTCCGGCAGCCTTCCCGTATCGAGAGTGAAGATCTCGATGCCGCCAAATTCGCGCGCGATGAGATCGATCAGCACCATGTCCTCGGCGCCGAAACTGCACGCGAACGCCGCTGGCGACCACTTCGCTTCGATGGTTTCGAGCAGCGCTTTGGCTTTTTGAATTTTGGCCTCGAGCTTCATGTCACGAGCTCCGCTTGTGGCGAACGCACCGGCTTCATCGCGGACTTGGGCAACGCGCCGCTCAAATCGAGCTGGCGGTCAAAGCGCTGGCAGTTTTCAGCGGCCGCGACTGTCCAGGCATCGAGATCGCCGAAAAGCTTGCTCAACGCAACGTCGTTCAGTTCCTCGGCGGGCGCCGAGAATCGTTCCTTGAAGGTGGAGAGCTGGCGCGCGAAATCGCCCTGTCCCAACAAGCGCGAATCAATTTCCCGTGCAAGTTCGGAAAGATCGTCGCTCATCTTGCCGCCGATGAGATGCACCATTCCCTGGCCGATAAGCTTCGCGATCGCCTCGGCGCAGTTGACGCTTTCGGCGAATTTGCGCTGGAATTTGAGCGCGTCGCGGTAATTCCGTTCGTGCGCGGCATCGAAGAAATTCGAACCGACTTTGACCTGAGAGGCGCCCGCGCATTCGCCGCCGCCAAGCTGCAGCACCTTGAAGTCTTGCGTATCGCCATGATCGCGCAGGACTTCAGCGACTTGGTCCGGAGAAACGGCGGTCAAATCTTCGAGCAGCGCCTTGAAGTACTCCTGTCCTTGCCGGCGCGTCCAATTGAAAAAGCTTTCGTCCGCTAAACGCGTCCCGGCATAGGTCTGTTTCACTCGAGCGACAGCGGTCTCGATTCGCGCGGCGGGAATGGAGGGGCCTTTGACCGCGAGTCCTCCTCCGGCAATACCGCTTCCGCCGAAATATGTTTGGTAGTGCGGAATCAGCTTGCCGTGCATGCGTTTGCCTTCACCGTAGATCCCTATATCTCCGGTCTCGGGCTGCGCGCAACCGTTGTGGCAGCCGGAAACGCGGATGCGCAAATCGAGCGGCCCGCCGTCAAGCTTGGGGCCGAGTACGGTGCTCGAGGTAATGCCGAGACGGCAGGTCGAGGTTCCCGGACACGCGACCACGTTGTCGCCGCGTTGGGGCTCGCGCAGTTCAAGCTCGGCGAGCCGTGCGCGGATTTCAGGGAGCTTTTCTTCGGGGACACTGAGAAGCACGAGATTTTGATCTTGCGTCGTGCGGACCTGATCCAGGCCCTGCGCTTGCATCAGATCCGCGACGCCGCGCATCTGCTTCGCGGTCAGCTGGCCGATCGGCGCGGCAATTGGGAACGCGTACAGGCCCGGCTGCTTCTGCCGGAAAATCTTACGCGGCGCACCTTGCCCAGGCGCTTCACCCGTCGCTCCGGTTTTCCACTCGGCCTTGGGATAAGGCTGCTCGGCGAGCGCCTCTCTCGTTTTCGCCAACTCTTCGCGGTATTTCTCGATAAAGCCCTCGGGGCCAAAGCGGTCCACGAGAAATTTGATTCGCGACTTGGCGCGTTTGACACGGTCCGAATATTTGTTGTGCAACGCGACTACGGCTTCCATTGTGAACAGGAGCTCACGCTCCTCGATAAATGGTTCGATGACGATCGCTTCGTGCGGCTTGTGTCCGAGCCCGCCTCCCGCGGTGACGCGGAATCCGAAGCGGCCGTCGCGCTTGACCGCGACGATTCCGAGGTCGTGCATGATCGCCTGCGCGCAGTCGCTTTCGCACGCCGAAAAGCTGATTTTGAATTTGCGCGGCAGTTGTTGATTGAGCGGATTGCGCAGGAAATGCGCGACCGCGCCATCGAGGTGCTCGTTTACGTCAACATGCTGGCGCGGGCAAACTCCCGCGAGGACGCATGCGGTTACGTTGCGGATCGTGTTGCCGCACGCTTCGCGGGTGGTGACGCCGAATTTAGCGAGGTGCCGGAGGACTTCTGGAGTTTTCCCGAGCGGCACGTAGTGCATTTGAATGTCCTGCCGGGTGGTGATGTGCACCGAATCGTGCTCGGAGTACCGCTCGAGCACGTCAGCGATCGCGTTGAGTTTGGCCGGAGTGAGCAGTCCGCCCGGAAGCTTGATGCGGACCATGTTGACGCCTTCCTGGCGCTGGCCGTAAATGCCTTGCTGCAGGCGGATCGCGGTGAAGCGGTCGACATCGATTTGCCCGTCCTGAAAATCGCGGAGCGAGCGCTCGTAATAATCAATCTCTTCGATGTTCGCTAGATTGTTCAACATCATTCAACTCCATTACATGACCAGTTTGCCGCCGACGGTCGCGAGCACTGCCGCCAGTCCGGCTTGCAGCGCCCGTTCGGGAATTTTGCCGCCCAACTGACTTCCCAGATAAACACCGGGGAGCGACCCGAGAAGCAGGCTGCCCAATAAAGTGAAATCCACGTTTCCCATCGTTAAATGAGGGTGAGCG
>JBOIGA010000005.1:0-23536 GCA_050741875.1 Burkholderiales bacterium | reverse complement strand
GTTAAATGTCCGAGACCCGCGACGAGGGTGAGCGAATCAGCGCGTAGAGCAAATCGGTGCCGACCGCGGTCGCGGGAGACACTCCGAAAGCGAGAATCAAAACGGGCGTCATGAGCGAACCTCCTCCCACTCCCGTCATTCCCACGACGAAACCGACCGCAAATCCCGACAAGGTCCAGCTCCAATCCATGCGCAGATTTAACCGCTATTTTTCGAATGAAAAACATGGTAACAAGCGCCCTTATCGTGACATACGAACATTATGTTAGTATCTTATGCCTTTTCGTTATGAAGCTTCAGCAACTCCGCTATCTCGTCGCCGTCGCAAGGAACCTCAACATCTCCGAAGCGGCCGACGCGCTTTTCACTTCCCAGCCAGGTATCAGCAGGCAAATCAGGCTCTTGGAGGAAGAGCTCGGGGTCGAAGTTTTCTCACGCAACGGCAAGCGCATCGTTGCCGTGACCGAGCCCGGCAAGCATGTTCTGGAGATTGCCGCGCGCATGCTGCAGGACACGGAAAATCTAAAAAAGGTCGGCGAAGAGTTTTCGAGCGAAGCCTCGGGGAGCCTGACGATCGCGACGACCCATACCCAGGCGCGCTACGCCCTGCCGCAAGTCATTCAGCGTTTTACCGAGCGCTATCCGAAAGTGCTGCTCAAACTGAAGCAGGGAAGCCCCGCGCAAATCGCCGAGCTGGTGGCGTCGGGAGAAGCTGACATGGCCATCGCCACCGAGGCACTCGAACACTTTGAAGAACTCGTTCTCCTGCCATGCTACCAGTGGAACCGCTGCGTCATCGCGCCTCCCGATCATCCGCTTCTCAAGGCCAAACCGCTGACTCTGGAGCGCATCGCCAAGTACCCGCTCATCACCTATGACTTCGCTTTTACCGGCCGCTCCGAAGTGGCCAAGGCATTCGAAACTCGTGGACTCAAGCCCAAGCTCGTGCTGACCGCGATTGACGCCGATGTGATCAAAACTTACGTCGAACTCGGCTTGGGCATCGGCATCGTCGCCAAAATGGCTTTCGATCCCGAGCGAGACAGCAACCTGCGCGCGCTCGATGCCGCTCACCTTTTCGAATCGAGTACGGCGCGGATCGGCCTTCGACGCGGCGATTATCTGCGTGGCTATATCTACGACTTTATCGAGTATTTCGCGCCGCATCTGACGCGCAAGACCGTCGACAAGGCGATGCAGGGTTCGGCTGGCTTCGACTATGAGTTATAGGCATTGAAATCGTTTGCCTCGACTCCAGATAAACGAAAACCATGGAGAGACTGATGCAAGACGAAGAACGAATCGAACCGACTTTTCGCGACCTTTCCGAACGCGACGAAGAGCTTCGAATTGACCCCGCTTCGGTCAATCTTGAAGAGTCGCTTAAGAAGGCCGAGGCCGCGGCGAAGGAAAACTACGAAGCGTGGCTGCGGGCGAAAGCAGAAACCGAAAACACGCGCAAGCGCGCGCAAACCGACGTCGCCAATGCGCACAAGTATGCGATAGAGAACTTCGCCGCCGAGCTGCTCGCCGTTAAAGACGCGCTCGAAGCCGCGCTTAGCTCGGAGAGTCCTTCGCTCGAAGCGCTTACCAGCGGAGTCGAATTGACGCTCAAGCAACTGGAGAACGTGTTTCAGAAGTTCAATTTGAACGAGATCAATCCCGTCGGGGAAAAATTCGATCCGCACTGGCACCAGGCGATCAATATGCTCGAAACCGACCAGCCGCCGAACACGGTCGTCAACGTGCTGCAGAAAGGTTACCAGTTGAACGATCGAGTGATTCGTCCCGCCCTCGTGACCGTATCGCGTTCGCGCGAAGGCTCTTGAAAGTGAAAAGCTAAAACCCCATCTCGGAAACAAGGATTAAACAGAGGAAAAGCAAAATGGCAAAAATCATCGGCATTGACCTGGGCACGACCAATTCTTGCGTCGCCATCATGGAAGGCGGCAAGCCCAAGGTCATCGAGAATTCGGAAGGCGCACGCACAACCCCTTCGATCGTCGCTTATCAGGAAGACGGCGAGGTCCTAGCCGGCGCACCGGCGAAGCGACAGGCGATCACCAACCCGAAGAACACGCTTTTCGCGGTCAAACGTTTGATCGGCCGTCGCTTCAACGAGAAGGAAACGCAAAAAGACATCAGTTTGATGCCTTACAAAATCGTCAAGGCCGATAACGGCGACGCGTGGGTGGAAGTCCGCGGCAGAAAAATCGCCCCTCCCGAAATTTCGGCGCAAGTGCTGGCCAAAATGAAAAAGACCGCCGAGGACTACCTTGGCGAGCCGGTGAGCGAGGCCGTCATTACTGTCCCCGCTTACTTCAACGATTCACAGCGCCAAGCGACGAAGGATGCGGGCCGAATCGCGGGCCTCGACGTCAAGCGCATCATCAACGAGCCCACCGCCGCGGCGCTCGCATTCGGCCTGGATAAGAAAGAAGGTGACCGCAAAATCGCGGTTTACGACCTCGGTGGCGGAACGTTCGATATTTCGATCATCGAAATCGCCGATGTCGAAGGCGAGCACCAGTTCGAAGTGCTGTCGACCAACGGCGATACTTTCCTCGGCGGTGAAGACTTCGATCAAAGAGTCATCGATTATCTCGCCGACGAATTCAAGAAAGACCAGGGCATTGATCTGCGTAACGACGTGCTTGCTTTGCAGCGGCTGAAAGAAGCCGCCGAAAAAGCCAAGATCGAGTTGTCCTCGACTCAGCAGACCGACGTCAATCTGCCTTACATCACCGCCGATGCGAGCGGTCCGAAGCATCTGAACGTCAAGATCACTCGGGCGAAGTTCGAAAGCCTCGTGGACGACTTGATCGAGCGCACGATGGAACCGTGCCGGATCGCGCTCAAGGACGCGGGAGTGAAAATTTCCGACATCAGCGACGTGATTCTCGTCGGCGGCATGACGCGCATGCCCAAGGTGCAGGAGAAGGTGAAGGAGATTTTCGGCCGCGAGCCGCGCAAGGACGTGAACCCGGACGAAGCGGTAGCAGTCGGCGCCGCGATTCAGGCGGGCGTGCTCAAGGGTGAAGTCAAGGATGTGCTTCTGCTCGACGTGACGCCGCTTTCGCTCGGAATCGAAACCCTCGGCGGAGTCATGACCAAGCTCATTCAGAAAAACACGACCATCCCGACCAAGGCGCAGCAAGTGTTCTCGACCGCGGAGGACAATCAAACCGCCGTCACGATCCATGTGCTGCAAGGCGAGCGTGATATGGCGGCGGGCAACAAGAGCCTCGGCCAGTTCAACCTGACCGATATTCCTCCGTCTCCGCGCGGCATGCCGCAGATCGAAGTCGCTTTCGACATCGACGCAAACGGTATCTTGCATGTATCGGCCAAAGACAAAGCGACCGGCAAGGAAAACAAGATAAAGATCCAGGCGAGCTCGGGCCTCAAGGAAGAGGAAATCCAGCGCATGGTAAAAGACGCCGAAGCACACGCCGAGGAAGACCGCAAAGCCCTGGAGCTGGTCACCGCCCGCAATCAGTGCGATGCGATGGTACACGCGACAAGGAAATCGCTGGCCGAGTACGGCGACAAGATTGGCGCCGACGAGAAAGCGAAGATCGAATCGGCGATCAAGGAAGCCGAGGACGCGATCAAGAGCGACGACAAAGACCGCATCGAAGCCAAGACCAAAGCATTGGCGGAAGCGTCGATGAAGCTCGGCGAAAAAATGTACGCGAAGGAACAGGAAGCGCAGGCGCAATCGAGCCAGTCTTCCCAGTCTTCAGAGTCTCAGCGCGAGACGAAGGATGAGAGCGACGTCGTCGACGCCGAGTTCGAGGAGGTGAAAGACGGCAACAAGTGAAGGGTGAATGCGTGAAGGGTGAAGGGTGAGACGTAAGCACCATGACCTTCGCGCATGGCAGCAGGCTATCGAGCTGGTTGAGGCTGTTTACAAATTCACTCTCGCGTGTCCGGAAGTTGAGAAGTACGGTCTGGTTGTCCAGATGCGCCGTGCGGCCGTTTCTGTCCCCGCGAATATCGCCGAAGGGGCCGCACGCTCTGGTACAAAGGAACTGCTCTACTTTTCTGAGTGTAGCGAGCGGCTCCCTGTCTGAGCTGGACACATTACTCGCCGTTTCGATGAAATTGGGCTACGCAAAAGACAGCGCAGACTTGAACCAAAAGATTGACGATGTTGCGGGACTTGTAATGGGACTTGCCTCTTCCCTAAAGCGAAAATCGTGAACCACCCTTCACCCTTTACCCTTCCCCCTTCACGCCGTGGCTAAGCGCGATTACTACGACATCCTGGGCGTTAATCGTGATGCTTCCGACGAGGAGATTCGGAAGGCCTACCGCAAGCTCGCGATGAAATATCATCCGGACCGCAATCCGGACAATCCAAAAACGGAGGAGCGTTTCAAGGAATCAAAGGAGGCCTACGAAATTCTTTCCGACTCCTCGAAACGGCGAGCCTACGACCAGTTTGGCCACGCTGGAGTAGATCCCTCGACCGGCGCCGGCCAAGGCTTTGGTGGATTCGCCGACGCCTTCGGCGACATTTTTGGCGACATTTTTGGCGGCGGGCGGCGAACTCATGTTTATCGCGGCGCTGACCTTCGCTACAACCTTGACATCTCTCTCGAAGAAGCCGCCCGCGGCACCGAAACGCGGATTCGCATTCCGGCAATGGAAGAATGCGGAACATGCCGCGGAAACGGCGCAAAACCGGGGACGTCGCCGACGACCTGCGCGACGTGCGGCGGCCACGGTCAGGTGCGCATGCAACAGGGATTTTTCTCCATCCAGCAAACCTGTCCCAAATGCCACGGCGGCGGCAAGGTCGTTCTCGACCCCTGCCCCACCTGCAATGGCGCCGGCCGCATCAAACAACACAAAACGCTCTCCGTGAAGATTCCGCTGGGAGTGGACGAGGGTGATCGCATCCGGCTGTCGAACGAAGGCGAAGCCGGAGTCAACGGCGGCCCCCCGGGAGATCTTTACGTAGTCATTCACATCAAGCCGCACCCAGTCTTCACTCGCGACCAGAACGATCTGCATTGCGAAATGCCGGTCAGCTTCACCACGGCGGCGCTGGGAGGCGAAATCGAAATTCCGACGCTCGACGGTCACGCCAAGATCAAAATTCCGGTCGAGACACAGAGCGGGAAAGTGTTTCGCCTACGCGCCAAGGGCATTCAAGGCGTGCGCAGCCACGCCCAAGGCGATCTCCTTTGCCACGTTGTCGTCGAGACGCCCGTGCGGCTGACCGAACGGCAAAAAGAACTGCTGCGTGAGCTCGAAGCAATCAACCTCGCCGATTCCGACCGTCACAACCCCCGCGCGAAGTCGTGGATGGATAAAGTCAAGGAATTCTTCGGGGAATGAGCCGCTAGCCGCTAAGCCCGCCGCCAAGTCGTTCCTTGCGGCGTGTCTTCCAAAATGATGCCTGAATCCAGAAGCTCGTTTCGAATCCGATCGGCTTCGCTGAAGTTTTTGGCTTTGCGCGCCGCGAGCCGTTTCTGAATCAGCGCGTCAATGTTCGTGCTCGGCTCCTCGGAGCGTTGTAAATATTGGTCGGGATTTCTTTGCAGCAACCCCAAAACTCCGGCCAAAGACTTAAGCAAGCTCGCGCTTTCGCCCGAGCCCGCGCGATTGACTTCATTCGCAAGTTCGAACAGCAACGCAACAGCGTCGGGCGTGTTGAAGTCGTCGTTCATCGCCGCCGCGAAGCGCGCCGCGTACGGGCTTTCCCAATCAACGGCGCTGTCGCTGACAGGTAAACCGCGCAACGCGGTGTAAAGCCGCGTCAGCCCCTGCTTCGCATCATCGAGCGCCTGGTCGGAATAATTTAAAGGGCTGCGGTAATGCGCGCGCAGCATGAAGAAACGGATGACTTCCGCGTCGTACTTTTTCAGCACATCGCGGACGGTGAAAAAATTGCCGAGCGACTTCGACATTTTTTCGTTGTCGATGCGCACGAAGCCGTTGTGCATCCAGTAGTTCGCAAACGGCTCGCCGGTCGCGCCTTCCGACTGCGCAATCTCGTTTTCGTGATGCGGAAACTGCAAGTCCTGCCCGCCGCCGTGAATGTCGAAGTGCGCGCCCAAATGATGCTGACTCATGACTGAGCATTCGAGGTGCCAGCCGGGGCGTCCTGGTCCCCACGGCGAATCCCATGCAGGCTCGTTCGGCTTGGCGGCCTTCCACAAAACGAAATCGAGCGGATCTTGTTTGAAGGAATCAATCCCAACACGCTCGCCGGCGCGAAGGTCGTCGAGCGATTTGCCCGAGAGCTTGCCGTACTCGGCGAAGTTGCGCACCGCGAAGTACACGTCTTTGTTGTCGCCAACGTAAGCGAAGCCTTTGTCGATCAGGATCCGGATCATCGCCTGCATGCGGTCAACGTAGTCGGTCGCTTTCGGCTCGAACTCGGGTTCGAGCAATCCAAGCGCCGACATGTCTTCGTGCATGGCGGCGATGAAGCGGGAGGTCAGCGACTGCGTCGTTTCGTTCAACTCAGCCGCGCGCTTGATGATCTTGTCGTCAATGTCGGTAATATTGCGAACATAAGTGACTTGATAACCGCGCGCGCGCAGCCAGCGAACGATGATGTCGAAAACGACCATCGCGCGCGCGTGTCCCAAATGGCAATAGTCGTAGACCGTCATTCCGCAGACGTATATGCGCACTTCGTTGGCGCGTATCGGCGCGAAATTTTCTTTCGTTCGGGAAAGCGAGTTGTAGAGCTTGAGCGGAGACACCGTAGATGAGGCTTGCTACAATTCGAACGAAAAACGGACGAAAAAAAACGGCCCGAAGTATACCATGCCCCACTCACGGTTCTTTTTCGCGCTCTTGGCGACCAAACTCGACTAAACAACTTTTCTCACATGAAGCTCATTACATTCGCTCTCTCGCTCGCCTTTTGCACATCGGTGCTCGCCGCGAATCCGCAAGTCGAGATCAAGACCAACGCGGGTTCCATCGTTGTGGAACTCTATCCCGACAAGGCGTCGAAAACCGTCGACAACTTTTTGAAGTACGCCAATGACGGCTTCTACAAGGGCACGATTTTTCATCGCGTCATTCCCGGCTTCATGATCCAGGGTGGAGGCTTCACCACTGACTTCAAACAGAAGCCGACCCGGTCGCCGATTCCCAACGAAGCCGAAAACGGACTGAAGAATGAGGTGGGGACGATCGCGATGGCGCGCACCTCGGACCCGCAATCGGCGACCGCGCAGTTTTTTATCAACGTGGCCGACAACCGTTTTCTCAACTTCACCGCTCCGAATCCGCGCGGCTACGGTTACGCTGTTTTCGGCCGAGTCGTTAAGGGAATGGAAGTCGTCAGCAAAATCGCCGCGGGCGAAACAGGAGCCGGCGGACCGTTCCCAAGCGACGTGCCGGTCAAGACCGTCGTCATCGAAGACATCAAGGAGAGCAAGTGAGCCAAGTCAAACTGCAAACCAACCACGGCGCCTTTACCCTGGAACTCGACGCGGAGAAAGCTCCTGCCACGGTGGAAAATTTTTTGAACTACGTGAAAAACGGTTTCTACGTCAACACGCTATTTCATCGCGTGATCGACAACTTCATGATCCAGGGCGGCGGGTTCGAAGCGGGGATGCGGCACAAAGCGACCACCGCGCCGGTCAGGAACGAAGCGGACAACGGTCTGAAAAACGACGCTTACACGATCGCGATGGCCCGCACGTCCGATCCGCATTCGGCGACGAGTCAGTTCTTCATCAACGTCAAGAACAACGCCTCTCTCGATTTCAAAGCGGCTAACGCGCAAGGCTACGGCTACTGCGTTTTCGGCAAAGTCGTCGATGGAGCGGACGTCGTGGATAAGATAAGAAAGGTCAAGACCGGATCGCGTGGCGGACATCAGGACGTGCCAGTGGACGATGTCATCATCCAAAAAGCCGAAATTCAGGATTAAGGTTCAAGGATTCAGGATTCAGTACCCCTGAAGGCGTTGTTCTGAGTTCTGAATCGCCGAATCCCGAGATCCTGATGTATCTGTTCATCTCCGATCTCCACCTCTCCCCCGAGCGCCCTCAGATCACCCGGCAGTTTCTCGATTTCCTGCGCGACACGGCGCAAGGCGCGAGTGCGCTATACATCCTTGGCGATTTGTTCGACGCGTGGGCGGGAGATGATGATCTCGATGCGCCGTTGCACCGCGAGATCGCGGACTCTCTGCGTCAACTGCGCGAGTCGGGCCCCCGACTTTATCTCATGCACGGCAATCGCGATTTCCTGTTCGGCGCCAAGTTTGCGCAGGCCTGCGGCGCCGAACTCCTTTCCGATCCGACGCTGATCGACCTTTTCGGCACTCGAACGCTTCTCATGCACGGCGACCTTCTCTGCACCGATGACGTCGCTTACCAGAACTTTCGCGCCAAGGTGAGACACCCCGTCGTGCAAGCGCTTTTTCGCCTGCAACCACTCGCGCTGCGCAAGCGACTGATCGGCAAACTGCGCTCGACCAGCGAATCGGCCAAATCGGGCAAATCCGAAGTCATCATGGATGTCTCGGTCGAGACCGTGGAAAAAGTGTTACGCGAGAACGGCTGCCCGCGCCTCATCCATGGGCACACGCACCGCCCAGCTCGGCACGTGCATCGGATTGATGGCCGCGAGTGCGAGCGCTGGGTTCTTTCCGACTGGTACGAGCGCGGCTCGTATCTCCTTTGCGACGAGACCGGTTGCCGTTCGGTTTTAGTGAACGACTAATAGCGGCCCATGCCCACTCTCCCGCGGGGCTGCTCGCAGCCCCTTCGAAGGTTTGCAAATTTTCTCCTTTCTAACTTTCCTCTTTCCCTTCATCCCTCATCCTTCATCCTTCATCCTTCCGCATTCACCCTTCCCTATTCCCTATCCCCGATCCCCTGTGGTTATGGTTTAATCCTTGCATGCCCGCCGCGTTCAAAACCGTCGCTCTCATCGGCAAGTACAGGAGCCCGGACATCAAGAAACCGCTGCTCGCGCTCGCGGAATTTTTACGCCAGCGGAAAGTGGGGATTGTGCTCGATGAGCTGACCGCGGCGCAGATCAACGCCGACGAGTATCCGGTCATGCAACTCGAGAAAATCGGCAAACGCGCGGATCTCGCGATCGTCTTGGGCGGCGATGGGACGATGCTCAACATCGCGCGCGCTTTCGCGCCTTTCGACGTGCCCTTGGTCGGCGTCAATCTAGGCAGGCTCGGGTTTCTCACGGATATTTCGATCGGCGCCCTGCATGAGACGCTGGGCGCTATCCTCGACGGCCGTTACGTCACCGAACAGCGCATGCTGCTCGCTGCCGTGGTTTACAGCGAAAGCGACCGCGTGTTCAGCACTCTCGCGTTCAACGATGTCGTCGTTAGCAAGGGAGTCAAAGGCAGCATGATCGAGCTCGAGGTGCACATTGACGGCCAGTTCGTTTACACGCTGCGCTCGGACGGCCTCATCATCTGCACGCCGACGGGCTCGACTGCCTACGCGCTTTCGGCGGGGGGTCCGATCGTGCATCCCGGATTACGGCTGATCGGCCTCGTGCCGGTCTGTCCGCACGCGCTTTCCAATCGTCCCATTGTCATCAATGGCGATGCCGTTGTTGAAATTCGCATGCGCCAGGCGCCCGAAGCTCGGGTGCACTGCGATAGTCACTCGAGCTTCGATTTAAAGGACGATGACACGATCAAGATCAAGCGCTATCCCAACTTCATCCGCCTGCTTCACCCCGCGCAACACAACTACTACCACATGTTGCGCGAAAAACTGCATTGGAGCGAAACGCTGTGATCAAGCGCGCAAAAGTTTCGCGAGCTAAAGCTCGCCCGATACTTTTGCGCGGGAAAAATCAGCGCAAATGGCTTGGGGCGGCCCTGCGCCATTTGCGAATCTTGGTTCTACGTCGTCGCTTATCCGTCTGAAGTAATGTTACGCAGCCTTTCGATTCGCGACTACGTCATCGTTGATGAAGCCGAGATCGAATTCGATTCCGGTTTCACCGCGCTGACCGGAGAAACCGGAGCGGGCAAATCCATTCTGGTCGAGGCGCTGGCGCTCCTTCTCGGCGATCGAGCCGACGCCGCGCTGGTGCGGCCGGGCGCGGAGCGGGCGGAAATATCCGCGGACTTCGACGCGACCGAGCACGCTCGCGCCTGGTTGGCTGAAAGCGATCTCGGCGGCGAAGAGTGTTTGCTCCGCCGCGTGATCGATTCGACCGGACGCTCGCGGGCTTTCATCAATGGCCGCTCCGCGACTTTGCAGCAGTTGCGCGACCTCGGCGAAAAACTGGTCGAAATCCAGGGCCAAAATTCGCACCAGGCGCTCCTCAGACCGGACACGCAACGCGAATTGCTCGATGCTTTCGGCGGATGTTCGGAGCTTGCGGCATCTGTGCAAAGCGCGTGGCGCGTTTTCACTCAGGCGAAACAACAGCGGATCGAGTTCGAGAGCCGAGCGGCGGAGATGGCTGCTGAACGCGAACATCTCGAGTGGCAGGTGCGTGAGCTCGAGGCGCTGCGGTTCGACGCGGACGAATGGAAAGCGATCAATGCCGATCACGCGCGGCTCGCGCACTCGGCCAGTCTGCTCGAAGGCGCACAAACGGCTTTGCACGTATTGTCAGAAAGCGATTCTGCTTGTCTTTCGCAACTGTCCGCGGCGCTTTCAAAGCTTGAAAACTTGATCGAGTACGACGGCGTCCTGAGCGAAGTCACCGCGCTCTTGCAATCGGCGCGCAATGAGTTGACTGAAGCCGTCTACAGCCTGCGCGATTACCGGGAGCGGCTTGAGCTCGATCCGGGCGAGCTGCAACGGATCGAAGAGCGCCTGCAAGCGGTGCACGGCGCCACGCGCAAGTTTCGCGTCGCACCGGAAGGCTTGGCCGAACTCACGAAGACACTCCAGGAAAAACTTGAAGAACTTGGCGGCGCAACCTCGGCGCAGGCACTGGCGGAAAGGGAAAGCGAAGCGCGGCGGCGCTTCGAAGAACTGGCGCGCGAATTGAGTCTGATCCGGCGGAAGACCGCGGCGGATTTGAGCGCGCAGGTCACCAAAGCCATGCAAAAGCTCGCCATAAGCGGCGGCGAGTTCGCCGTGGAGCTCACGCCCATTGCCGAAGGCCGCGCCGAAGGTTTCGAGCGAATCGAGTTTCGCGTGTCCGCGCACAAGAGCCTGCCGCTCGCCTCACTTTCGAAGGTCGCTTCGGGGGGCGAGCTATCGCGAATCTCCCTCGCGATCCAAACAATTTTGAGTGGTCAGGCGAGTGTCCCGGTGATGGTCTTCGATGAAATTGACCAAGGAATCGGGGGGCGTGTCGCCGAGATTCTCGGTCGCATGCTGAAAACGCTGGGCCGCGGCCGCCAGGTATTGTGCGTGACACATCTGCCGCAGGTTGCGGCTTCGGCCGATCGCCAATGGCAGGTGGCCAAGCGCGCGGTCAATGGCGCCGTGCAGACACGCATCACGCGGCTCGATGGCTCAAGCCGAGTCGAAGAAATCGCGCGCATGCTGGGTGGAATCAAAATCACCGAGACGACGCGCAAACATGCAAAGGAAATGCTTGAAGGGAATCGGGGATAGGAAATCGAGAGTAAGAGAAACTCCAATCTTTCGGCTAGAAACCGATCCCCGATACCCGATCCCTAGGTTCTATACGGACACTTCGGTTTGCTGCAGTCGGCGTAGAGATACAGCGAATGCTCGTGGATGGTAAAGCCGCGGTCCTTCGCCACTTTGACCTGGCGCCGTTCGATCTCGGCGTCGAAAAACTCCTCGACGCGTCCGCACTGCAGGCAAACGAGATGGTCGTGGTGACCGCCTTCGTTCAGCTCGAAGACCGCCTTGCCGCTTTCGAAATGATGACGAATGAGCAGGCCCGCTTGCGCGAATTGCGTGAGCACGCGGTATACCGTAGCCAGGCCCACGTCCATATTTTCCGCGAGCAGCAGTCTGTACACGTCTTCCGCGGTCAAGTGCCGCACCTTGCTCGATTCGAAGAGATTCAGAATTTTGAGCCGCGGCAACGTGACTTTGAGCCCGCTGCTTTTTAGGTCGCTTGTAGCCGCCATCGCCTTGAATTTCCTGAATTGCAGGCTATCATAGTAAACGCTTTGCTGCCGGGGCTTCAAACTGTCCGGCCAAATTCGCTCGACGAAAAGGGAAATCATGCTGCAACGTGTGTTGCTGATGAGCGTGACGTTGACGTTGGCGTCGTGCTTTTCCACTCCGCTTTCTCCTCACAAGATTGATGTTCAGCAGGGAAACTACGTCGACCAGGAAATGGTCGCGAAGCTGAAGCCCGGAATGACGAAATCGCAAGTGCGCTTTGTCCTGGGAACTCCCCTCGTCGCTGATCCCTTTCACGCCAATCGCTGGGACTATGTTTTTCGCCGGCAAAAAAATGGCGGCCCGCCGGAAGAGCGCAAGATTACCGTGGTGTTCGAGGACGACAAGCTCGCACGCGTCGATGGTGATGTTGTCCCCGGTCAGCTCGCCGAGGATGCGAAGCCAAGAGTGACCAAAGCCCCTCCGGCCCCTTCGAACGGCGCCGCCGGCCCGGTAAAGACCGCAGCCGAGGAGAAATCGCTGAAAGAGACATCGCTGAGAGAAAAAGTCGAGCAGCTGATAGCCGAAAAGGAAGGCAAGGACGACTCCGAGTTGAAAAAATCGCTGGCCAAATTGATCGGCGCCGAGGAGCAGCAGGCGGCACGCGAGCTGCCGCGGGCGAAACCAGTGAACGGCAAGGAAAAAGCGCCGCCGCCCGCGCAGCAGGCGAAATCGGACCTGCCCAAAGCCAAAGTGAGCAAAAAGCCAGCGGAGAAAAAAGTCGCGAAGACCGAGGAAAAGCCTTCGGATAACGGCCTGCGCGCGAGCGGTCTTTCGGCGGATGTCTTGAGCGCGCTCGGTGTGCGCTACGAAGGGGATGGCAAGTCTGACGAAGAAGAAGTGGTCGCGGAAGACGAAGAAGAAACCACTAGTGGCAAACCGGCGAAGAAGAAAACAGCGCGCAAGAGCAATTTGAAAGCGGATGGATTATCGGCCGATATTCTGAAAAGCCTCGGCGTTCCTTTCGAAGGCGACGGTTCCACAGAGGAGGTGGTGGCAGAAGGCGAAGAAGAACCCGCTAAAGAAGAGAAACCCGGAGTTCTCGACGAGCTCAAGAATGCCGAGGGCAAGAGCGTCAAGCAGCAGCTCACCGAAAAATTCGGCATCGGCGCTAAGGAAGACAAGCCCGAAAAACAAGCGCGCGTGGGCGGCGAAGACGAGGCAAGTTCCGAGGACGAGGAAGTCGTGCCAGCAAAGCCGACATTCATGGATGACGTGCGCACGGTGCTTGGCCTCGGTCCCTCGGGCGAAAGCGACGACGATGCCCGGCCGGTCAGGAAAAAGAAAGCGGCGAAGGCCGATGACGAAGAAGAAGACATTGAGGCCGAAACCGAGGACGACGAGGCGCCGGAAAAACCGACCTTCTGGGACGACGTGAAAACCGTCCTCGGCCTTGATTAGCTTTCACACAGGAGCCTCTGATTAAGTCGCACACGGATCGCGTTTCGACGAGAATGGGTTGGCTACACGCGAAGATGGGCAAAGCCCGGCTTCGGCTGGTCTTTAGCCGAAGGCGGGCTAAAAGACCAGGCTTCGCCGTCTTTGCGTGCGAGCGGCTGAGGATCAGTAGCCGGACTACGGCCTCAGACGCTCGGCGACGTAGACGGCCCATTATCGTCGAAACCCAAGGGGACGGGGCTTTGCGGGCGATCTGTCTTGTCGCGCTCCTTGCGAAGGGGTCGACCATTCGCTGCGTCGCGCTTCGCGCAGCTCATCCCGCAAAGCCGCCGTCGCGACCGTGCGGGACTTGATCAGAGGTTCCCTATGCCGGGGTGTAAGCTCTGCGCAATCGCTTCCGGCTTCGCTCCGTGCGCGACAACAGCGAGGCATGGGCGGCGGATGCGCTCTTTGAGCGCGGCGACGTTCTCGCCAAACGTCGCCATTCCCGGTTCGATCTCGTTAGCGATCCACCCGGCTAAATCGAGTTCGCGTCCGGCGATCGCGTCAACCGTCAGCAATGCGTGGCTCAAACAGCCGAGACGGATTCCGACGACCAGAACAACGGGGAGCTTGAGCTTGGCGGCGAGGTCGGCCAAGTCTTCCTTTTCATTGAGTGGCACGCGAAACCCGCCGATGCCTTCGACGATGACCGCATCCGCCGCCTTCGCCAGTTCCAAATACGCGCTGACGATGCGGTCGAGCTCGATTCGCTCCCCAGCCTTTTCGGCGGCGATATGCGGCGCGATCGGCGGCTCGAATGCGTAAGGATTAACTGCGCGCATTGGCAGGCGTCTCGTGCTCGCCGCTTGCAGTTGCAGCGCATCGTCGGAGATCAATCCTTCCGCTGTCTTCGCGCAACCGGTTGCGACAGGCTTCATACCGATCGCGGTTTTGCCTTGCACGCAAAGCGCGTGCAGAAAGCCGCAGGCGGTAAGGGTCTTGCCGACGCCGGTGTCGGTGCCGGTGATGAAGAAGCCGGGGGGAGTGAGGAGTGAGGAGTGAGGAGACAAGCTAACTTCTGTCCGGGACAATTTCGATGATTGGACGGCCCGAGGAACTCAAGCGCGTTTCGGGCTTCCAGGCGTGCGCATAGATCACTTCAAAGGTCGCGGGAAGTTTTCCATCGCGGCGAAAATGCTCGTAATTTTTCTGCACCCGCTCCAGAGCCGCGCGCCCGGTCAGACCTTTTCGCCTGCCAAAAGTCGCGTTCTGCGCACCGATCGCTTTCAAGTCACGCATGAGATCGGTGACTTCTGAATACGTCACGGTCAAGGTCTCGCGCTCCATCACGGGATCGACTAGGCCCGAGGCCACAACCAGATCGCCGAGGTCGTGCATATCGGCGAAAAGGTTGACATGGGTATCCGCATCGCGCCAGGCGACGCGCAGCTCTTTCAATGTATCGGGGCCAAACGTGCTGAACAGAAAAAGCCCGCCGGGCTGCAGCGCGCGCGCGGCTTCGCTAAAAACAAAGTCCGGCCTATTGCTCCATTGCAAGGTCAGGTTCGACCACACCATTCCCACGCTTTCGCGTTTCAAGGGCAGTTGCTCGATGTCGGCGCAGACGAGGAGTCCGGCTCTCGCTCGTCTGAGCATGGGGTGAGCGATGTCGAGCGCAATCACGCTTGAACCCGGATACCGCGCCGTAAGTTCGCCGCTGGCGAAACCTGTTCCCGCTCCGGCATCGAGGATAACCATTGGCGCCTGTTTCACATATTCGAGCCGCTCAATCAGCCTGCGCGCAACTTCGCGCTGAAGCACCGCGGCGGCATCGTATGTTTCCGCCGCGCGTTCGAACGCGCGCTTTTTCGCCCGCTTCTCGACGAGATAGCGTTCAGCCATCGAAAAACTCGACGAGGTCGGCGATGAACTTTCCGGGCCGCGATAAGGAAGGCGCGTGACCGCAGCCGGAGAACAAAGACAGCCGCGCATTGGGTAGGCTTGATGCGAGAAACTTCGCGGCGGCGAGTGGCACGACAGCATCGCAATCGCCGTGCATCACCACCGCTGGCTGGGAGATGCCGGGCAAAGCGCTGCGGAGATCGGTCGTTTTGAGAATGTCGAGCCCTGTTTTCAGCGACGCAATGGAAGGCGGTTTGGCGCTAGAAACAAGCCGCCGCAGCCTGCGCAGATTTGTTCGCGACTCGCCTCGCGCCTGCAATGAAATAAAACGTTCGAGCGCGGCATCGGCGCCGCGGTCGAGCTCGCGCTCGAACACTTCGATTTTTTCCGGCGGCCATCCGCAATCCCAGTCCGCGCGCACGCCGAAACAGGGGGTCGCGGAGATGAGCGCGAGCCTTCGCGCTTGTGCTGGAAAGGCGAGCGCCCAATTGAGCGCGATAGTCGCGCCGAGCGACCATCCCACAACGTTGAGCCGCCCTGGCAGCCGCGCGCTAAGCGCCGCAACAAAGCCAGCAGAGAACTCTTCCTTGCTCTTGCCGTGCCCCGGCAGGTCAACGAGATGCACTTGGAATTGCCGCGCAAGTTCCTGCGCTTCCTTACGCCACACGCCAGAATGCATTCCCCAGCCGTGTACCAAAACCAGCGGTGGGCCCCTGCCGAAGGATTCAATGTTCAACGCCATGCAGCGACCCAACCAGGCGCTCGACGTCGTCGCTCGAATGCGCGGCTGAAAGCGAAACCCGCAAACGGGCCTCCCCTTTGGGAACCGAGGGCGGACGAATCGCGGGAACGAGAATGCCATCCTTCAGGAGCGCGGCGCTCGCGGCGATGACGTCCGCGTTGCCGCCGATGACGATCGGCTGGATGGCGGTGTCCGATAGCAGTAAGCGAAATTTGCGCATGCGCAAGCCGCTCTTGAATTGACGTATCAGGCCAATCAATTTCAATCTGCGCCACTCCTCAACGCGGATGAGATCGAGGCTTTCCAGCAGAGCATGAGCAAGCATGGGAGGGGTCGCGGTCGTGTAGATGTAGGTTCTCGCGCGCTGGATCAGCGTTTCGACAACGTCGTTTTCGGCGGCGGCGAAAGCGCCAAAAACTCCACCCGCTTTCCCCAATGTGGCCATGTTGATGATTCGCGGCGAGCGGACCTGAAAGTGCGAGAGCGTTCCGCATCCTTGCGCGCCCAGTACGCCGAACCCATGCGCATCATCAAGCAGCAGCCAGGCGTCGTGCCGTTCCGCGAGTTCGACGAGCGACTGAACCGGCGCGATGTCTCCGTCCATGCTGAATACGGCGTCGCTTGCGATGAGTTTGCGTTTCGCGTGCGATTGCGCGAGGAGTCGATCGAGCGCTTCAACGTCGCGATGCGGATAACGGTTGAAATCGGCGCGCGAAAGTACTACGGCGTCATTCAACGAGGCATGGTTCAAACGATCAGCGAAAACCGCATCGCCTCGACCCATGAGGGCCGTGATGATGCCGATGTTTGCCATGTAGCCGGTCGAAAATAGCAGCGCGCGGGGCGTGGAGACGAACTTCGCCAGCGCATCCTCGAGCGCCTCGTGCGCGGCATGGTGTCCACAAACCAGGTGCGACGCCCCAGAGCCGACTCCCCAGAGCTCGGCGCCTTCACGCGCCGCTTCGATCAACCGGGGATGATCGGCGAGGCCGAGGTAGTCGTTGCTGGCGAAAGAAATGTAGTTCTTTCCGTCAACTTTGACGTGCGCCCTTTGCGGAGACTGCAAGACGCGGCGCGTGCGCAGAAGCCCGCGTTCCGCGAGCCTTTTCAGATCGCCGTCGAGATCGGAGCAGAGTGACAAATGTCTTACGCCGTGGGAGACATGCCCAGCTTGTCCAGCAGCGCTCGATCGGATGCCACTTCCGGATTTCCCGTTGTCAGTAGCTTCTCGCCATAAAAAATCGAGTTCGCACCTGCGAGAAAACAAAGCGCCTGCATTGTTTCGGACATTTGTTCGCGCCCCGCCGATAAGCGCACCACAGCGCGCGGCATCGTGATTCGCGCGGCGGCGATGGTGCGGACGAATTCGAGTTCGTCAATCGCGGGCAGTCCATCGAGCGGCGTGCCTGGAACTTGCACAAGATTGTTGATCGGCACCGACTCGGGATAGGGATCGAGGTTCGCCAGTTCGGTGATCAGCGCTGCGCGCTGCGCGCGGGTCTCGCCCATCCCGACAATTCCACCGCAGCAGACTTTGATTCCCGCTTTACGCACTTTTTGCAAAGTGTCGAGGCGGTCGCGCTGGGTGCGCGTGGTGATAATCTCGCCGTAAAAATCGGGTGACGTATCGAGGTTATGGTTGTAGTAATCGAGTCCAGCCTCGCGCAAACTTTCCGCCTGACCGTCCTTGAGCATTCCCAGGGTGGCGCACGTCTCCAGCCCGAGGGCTTTGACCGCGCGCACCATCTTCAGCACGGGTGCGAGGTCTTTCTCCTTCGGCCCTCGCCATGCGGCGCCCATGCAGAAGCGGCCGGCGCCGCTTGCCTTTGCCGTCGTCGCCGCGCGCTTCACCGTCTCGATGTCGAGCAGCTTTTCGTTTTCGACTCCGGTCTGATAGCGCGCGGCTTGCGGACAGTACGCACAATCCTCGGGACAGCCGCCGGTCTTGATCGAAAGCAGCGTTGAAAGCTGTACGCGATTTGGATGGTGATGCCGGCGATGCGCTTGCTGCGCGCGGAAAATGAGATCATTGAACGGGAGGTCCAACAATGCGCCAACTTCGCTTGCAGTCCACATTTCGTTCGTGTTCATCGGGAGCCGAGTGATGATGAATCTTCGGAAAACGCGCGTCGCTTGTCAAACTTCCGATTAAATTTTTTGTACAAATGGCTGGCGCCGCCGTGCCTTTTGTGTGCGGCGAAGAGCGACGGTTCGGCTTTCTGTCCCGGCTGCCGGAGCGATTTGCCCTGGCTCGACCGATCTTGCTGCCCCACGTGCGCGCTGCCGACACTCGATTCCCGGACCTGCGGCGAGTGCCTGAAAAAGCCCCCGGCCTTCGATCGCACCTTCGCGATCTTCAGCTACGGCTTTCCGATCGACGCGCTCATCCACGCGATGAAATATGAGCGCAAACTCGAAATCGCCGCGGCGCTAGGGGCGGAATTGGCGAGCGCGGTTGCCAACGCGCCGCTTCCCGATGTTTGGCTTCCGGTTCCGCTATCGCGCCTGCGCATGCGCGAGCGCGGCTTCAATCAGTCGTCCGAGATCGCCAAAGCTTTGGGCAAGCGCCATCGTATTCGCGTGCTCAATTCCCAGCGGATTCGCGAGACCGCGCCGCAGGCATCGCTGCCTTGGAAAGAACGCGCCAGGAATATTCGTGGGGCGTTCGCGTGTGCGGTGGACTTAGGCGAACGCCGCGTCGCGCTTGTCGACGATGTCATGACCACAGGCGCAACCTTGAACGAATTCGCCCGCGTCATCAAAAAAGCCGGCGCGAAAGAAGTGAGCTGCTGGGTGGTTGCGAGAACCTTGAAACAGGCGTGAACAGGAAGGGCGAGGGAAAACACCACCCGGCCTCCTTCATCGAGGCGGTGGTTTAGCTGTCTTTCGGCACCTGAATCGTAAAGCGCGCGCCTTTTCCGGGCTCCGATTCGGCTCTGATTCCTCCGCCGTGGAGCTTGACGATCGCGTTGGCGACATAGAGCCCAAGCCCCGCGCCTTCGCTATCCTTTGAAAGGCGCGAAAACTTCTTGAACAGTTTTTTTAGATCCTCCGGCGCTATGCCGATGCCGCTGTCGCGCACCGAGATCGTCGCATAGCTGCCGTAGTCGTTGAGCGCGACGTCGATTCGGCCACTTTCCTGCGTCCACTGGCTCGCATTGGTAATCAGATTGCGCAAGACGCTTCGCATCTTCGCCGCGTCGAGCAGAAGCAATATGGGATGTCCCGGATCGATGATCGCGATTCGTTGTCCACGCGAGTCGATGACTGGCTGAAGTTCCGCGACCACCTCGTCGGTCAAGCGATACAGATCGATGCTCGACCGCGAGAGGCTCACGCGCCCGAGATCGCATTCGACCGCCTGCGTGAGGTTATCAACGAAAGCGAGCTGCTTCTGACTGTTTTCGTAGGCCTCGACGATCGCCTGGTCATCGTCAAGGTCGCCCGCGTCGAGCGATTGCTTGAGCTTCTCTCGCACGGCAAGCGTGGGCGCATACAGCTTATTACCCGCCAGGGCCAGAAATTCCTCCGTACTTCGATCGCGTTCGGCAAGCTCTTCGGCCAGCCTGTTGAACGCCGAACCAAGCCGCGCGATCTCGTCCGATCCGGCGATCACGATCGGGTTCAAAACTTCTCCTCGCAGCGCCTTATTCGCCATTTGCATTAGCGGCGCCAAACGTTTGCTGAGCCCGCGAGCAAAAATGAAGGCAATGGCCGCGATCAGAAGCAGCGCTAAAGTCAGCGCGACGCTGATGTTTCGGCGCGCCGCGCCGCGAACTTCTTCGCCGCCGCTGCTAAACGCGCTTGGAGAATCGAAACTACTGTCGATGTAGAAAGTAAGCGCGGCGATGACCGCGATCGCGGCGGCCGACAACAGCAGGATTCGGCTGGTCACACTGAGCCGCCGCAAAAGCTCGCGGACCGTCTTCATGGAACAAGAGCGCGCAGCAATTCTCGCCGAGACTTCTCGCGGTTTAGCGCGTCAAGCAGTCGCTTGCTGTTCGAAGTCCCCTTTCGCATGGCGGGCCAAGTTTAATTGATGGGGTATCGATAAGTGAACCCCTGTGAATCGCGCTCTTGCTGAGGCGACTCATTACGCAAGACCACCGTTGCGGTTGCGAAGAAATTCGGAACAGGTTTAAATCGGAATATGCGCTTTCGCCTTGGGAAGATTTTGGTCGATGGAGGATTCGTAAGTGCGGACGCGCTCGACCAGGCGCTTAAATCGCAAACGAAAAGACCGCTCGGACAGGTTTTGATTTCGATGGGAGCGTTGCGATCTGTCGAACTCAAGACGGCGCTTGCACTGCAGAGCCAGCTCGCGCTCGCGCGCGATCCGGCGAAGGTTGCAACCGGCCCGCGGCAGAACCTGGGGGAGCTTTTGATTCAGGCCAAATGCATTACGCGCGAGCAACTCGATCTCGCGCTTTTGAAACAGACGATGACGAAGGGGAAATTAGGCTCGATCTTGATCGACTGGAATCTGCTCACGGAGAAAAGGCTCGACGCGGCACTCGCTTTTCAGGAGCGGCAAGAATCGCCAAAGCACGGATTCCTCCTACTCAAGCTCGGCAATTTGCTCGTCGCGCAGGGTTCAATCACCGAGACTCAACTCCATGACGCCATTTCCGAATCAGGTAGAGAAAAAATCGGCGAGACGCTAATCCGAAAAGGACTGGTGACGCAGGAGGATGTTGACGCCGCCCTCGCGCTTCAGCGCAAGCTCCTGAACGCCGCGCTGCTGGCGAGCATGTCGCTCGCTGATCCCCAGCCGGAACAACCGGGAAAAAGTTAGCCAAGTAATCCCATCCTTCATCTCTTATCTTGATCCTTCTCCTCACTCCACGCGAACGCGGAAGACGAGCGAAAAATTCGTGTTCGGGTTGAAGACGCCTTTGGGATTGATTCGAATGTGAGTGACCGTGGGGTCCACGCCATTCGCGTTCGGCGTTGGGCTGTAGTTATAAGTCGCGCCAGCGTCATTGGAGAAGCTCACGTCATCGGCTGCGCTCGACAGTGATGTAAATGTGTACGTGAGCCCGCTCGACGGAGAGCCATCGGCGAACGCAACCGGCCCTGACCCAGCGCCACCGATGTCGCCGACAAACCAATCGGTATTGGCTGGCACGGCGTCGATGATGAGCACCGTGTCCGCATCAACCGCGCTCGTCCCCGAGTTGGTAACGACGATCGAGTAGACGACGAAAGCACCGGGAATCGCTTTCGGGTTGGTTGTGTTGTTCAAAGGATCGGAAAAAGTTTCCGCGCTTTTGACCAGCGTCAACGGCGCAGTGACCGTCAGAGTATCGCTCGCTGCCGCGGTGTTTGCCCCCGCGTTCGTTGTCGTAAGCGCGCCGGCCGCAATGGTGTTGGTGTGCACACCCAAGGTACCGCTGGTCACGTTAACGGTGACCGTGCAAGACCCTCCCGCTGGTATCGTGCCGCCGGATAATGCGACACTGCCGCCCCCTGCGGCAGCCGTCACTGTGCCGCCAGCGCACGTCGTCGCGCCGCTGGGGCTTGCACTGTTGGTAATCTGCGCCGGATATGTGTCGGTGAATGCTGCTCCGGTGATTGCTGTCCCCGCGTTGGGGTTGGTCAGCGTGATCGTGAGCACGCTGATTCCGCTGGAGACAACGATCGGGTCCGGCGCAAAGTTCTTGCTAATGATCGGTCGCTCGAGCACGATCAATGTTGCGCTCGCGGTATTGCCCGTTCCGCTGTTTGTCGAAGTCACTGCCGCCGAGGTGTTGTTGTAAGTCGCGGCGGTCGCGCTTGTAACAGTGACGCTGACCGTACATGTGCTTGTTGCCGCAGCGATGCCGCCGCCGGTGAGCGAAATCGAGCCCCCGCCGGCCGCCGCAGTCACGCTGCCGCCGCACGTATTCGTAACCGATGGGCTGGCCGCGTTGACGAGTCCGACGGGATACGTGTCGGAGAACGCGAGCCCGGTCAGCGATGTCGCCCGATTCGGATTGGTGATCGTGAACGTGAGCACCGAAGTATTGTTAACGCCGATCGCGTTCGGGCTGAATGCCTTGCTGATCGTCGGCGGCGCGGGTTTGAGCGGCACCGCGCCGATCGCCCACCGCCCATTGAGGCCGTTTTGGGTCCAGCTCATCGTCACCGTCGCTGCTCCCGGTTCGGTACTGCCTGCGCCAATCATCCCCCCACCGAGGAGCCCTGCGGTGTTCACGTTGTAGCGCTCAGTCTGACCTGCGCCCTCCGAAATGCTGTTGCCGAGAAGAGCTCCGTCCACCGCAACCGCATCAACCACCAGTTCGTTGGTCGCGCTCGAAACATTCACTGTCGGCGTACCGCTGCCACCGGTCGCCTCCGCAAACGTGCCTAGCGGGGTGGTCTGGTCGACGCCACGATACGAGGTTGCGCCGGCGACAAAGTCCGTGCTGTTGCCGCCAACCGGTGTAACAACGACATTCGCGGTTCCGACTGCGGGGCTGACCAAACGCCATAGCGAAATCCGCATTACACTGCTGGTCGAAGCCGTATTGCCGATGTTGGTCAAAGCCGTCCCGCCATAAGTGACGGTGTTGATCACGCTGACCGTACTGGTCCGATCGATCGAGACGCCGACGATCAAAATCCGGTTTGGGCCCGAGCCAACCGTGTGGGAAAAAGTGAGGGCGCCGCCACCGGAGTCGGAACTGCTCGTATTGCCGAACGTGATTGCAGCGAAAACGGTCTCAGGGGCCAATAGGGCATAAAGCAAACTCGCTGCGGCCAGCATACGTACGGCGCCCGGGAGAAGTAGTTTTGAAGCGCGTTGGATCATTCGCGAACTCATCGCCTCTCTCCGTCAGGCCCGAGCAAACCCGGCACGTACTCGTTCATGGTTTGCGCTTCGCTAGGCGGTTTGTGAGCGCCCAAGCGGGCTTTTTGATCGAACTTGTAGAGCGACGGACCGCCTTCCTTGTTCAAGCCGAGAGTGTCTTGGTCGAACTTGAAGCGGAAATTGAGGAAGAAACCTTTTGAGCGGAATTCGGCGCCAGAGAAATCGCGGTCGTCGAACCCAAGCAAGTTATAGCCGACCGATACCCACGCGTTTTCCAATAAGTTGTACCCGACCGAAGCGCCGAGGCTGTAATCGAACTGCCCACCGTCCCACGAGTGCAGGACGCTTCCCTGCAAGCCAACGTCCCAATCCTTGGTCAAGTCGCGGCGAGCTTCGGCGCCGATAAGATCGATGTAGCCGTCGTAATCCTCACCATCGATTTTGTCGAGAACGTACTTGGCGCCGTATTGCAGCGCAATCTGCGTGCGCAGATTCGGCTTCCAGTTCGCGTTCAAGTTGTTGACGAGCTTGCGCCCGTGCGACTCGCCCCCGGTCGCGTCTTCGATGACTTCGTCGATCAAGTCGACGCGATCCAACCAGATCCATTCCGAATCGTTCGGGCGATGCGCGTACGAAACCCGGCCG
>JBOIGA010000004.1:0-38175 GCA_050741875.1 Burkholderiales bacterium | reverse complement strand
ATATAGCCGTCGAGTCCAAAGACGGTCCCGAGGATGGCGTAAAGCGCGACCGCGCTGAACGCGCCAGCGACGCCTTCCCAGGTCTTGTTCGGACTGATGATTGGCGCAAGCTTGCGTTTACCGAAGGCCTTTCCGGCGAAATAAGCCGCGGTGTCGGCGAGCCAGATCACACTCATCATCCACAACAACAGCGCGGGATCAAGCGCGCGCAGATCGACGACCGCGAGCCAGGCAGGAAGCAGCACGATCCATCCCGTCGCCGCGAGCAAGGCAACGCTTTTCGTTTGCCAGCCCGAGGCGAGCCACAGCGGCACGAGCACGACCCAGAAAACGGTCGCGGGAAGATACTCGTTCGCGATCACTCCCGATCTTTCTTCGAAGAGCGACAAACCCAGGCCGGCGGCCGCGGTGACGAGCGCATAGATGATTTTCGCCCGCACCCCGGCGAGCTTGGCCCATTCCCACGCGGCGATCGCGACGATCGCAAGCGTGGTAATCTCCCAGAGCCGCGGCGAAAGAGTGAAGAGTAAAAGAACAAAAACTGCCAGTAGAACAAGCGCGGTAATAGTCCGCGTCTGGAGCGACTTGCGCAAGATCAGCTACGCATCCTGTTCCGAGGTTCCGATGAAATGACGTTGCGCTTCGGCGATCCAGTTGAGCTCGTCTTTCGTCCGCGCGACCTGCTCACTGGTGCGACCGAAGCGACGCTCGCGTTTTTGATACGAGCGAAGCGCGAGCTTGAGCGCTTTCGCGTCGAAATCAGGCCACAGCGTGTCGGTGAAATAGAGTTCGGTGTAAGCGAGTTGCCAAAGAAGAAAATTGCTGATGCGTTGCTCGCCACCCGTGCGGATGAACAGATCGGGTTCCGGCGCAAACGCCATGGCGAGATAGGGAGCGAGATCGGTTTCGCTGAAAGTCTTGCCCCACTGTTGCTCGCGAATCATCCGATTCACTGCCTGCATTACATCCCAGCGGCCGCCATAGTTGGCGGCAACGGTGAGCGTGAGCTTCGAATTGTTTTGAGTGAGTTTTTCGGCGTCGCGTATTAGTTGCTTCAAACGCGGTTCGAAACGAGCGAGGTCGCCAACGACTTTGAAGCGCACCTGGTTGTCGTTGAGCTTGATCACTTCCTCTTCCAGAGCGGCGACAAAAAGCTCCATCAGAAGCGAGATCTCGTCGGCGGGACGCCGCCAATTCTCGCTGCTGAAGGCGAACAGAGTCAGATACTCGACGCCCAGTTCGCCGCACGTCATGACGGTCTTGCGCACGGCATCGGCGCCGCGGCGATGTCCCGCGACTCGCGGCAGGAAGCGCTGTCGCGCCCAGCGCCCGTTGCCGTCCATGATGATAGCGATGTGGCGCGGAATGGATCCCGACTCGGGAATCGAAAGCGTGGTGCTCGCGAATTTGCTCATATCGCCATCAGATCGGCTTCCTTGGCGTGCAAAGCCTTATCTATCTCTTGAATATAGCGGTCGGTGAGTTTCTGAATCTCCTCTTCGGCGCGGCGCTCTTCGTCCTCGGTGCTGGTCTTTTTCTTGAGCAACTCCTTGAGGTGAGCGTTGGCGTCGCGGCGGATATTGCGCACCGCGACTTTGGCGTTTTCGGCTTCGTGTTTGACGACTTTGGTCAGATCGCGCCGCCGCTCTTCGGTGAGCGGCGGCATCGGGACACGAATCACATCGCCTTGCGACGACGGGTTGAGTCCGAGGTCAGAGTTTCGAATCGCTTTCTCGATCGCCGCGACCATTTTCTTGTCCCAGGGAGTGACAATGATCGTGCGCGCGTCCTGCAAGCTCAAATTCGCCGCCTGATTGATTGGCGCCGGCGTGCCATAGTAGTCCACCATCACGTGATCGAGGATTCCGGTATGCGCGCGGCCGGTGCGAACTTTCCCCAGATCGGTTTTCAGGGTTTCCAGCGTTTTTTGCATTTTGTGCTCGGCGGATTTTTTGACGTCTGCGATCATTTCCTCGTCCTCTCAACAATGCACGAGCGTGCCTTCGGCCTCACCCAGCACGACACGTTTCAACGCCCCCGGCTTCAGAATGCTCATGACGTTCAGGGGAAGTTTCTGGTCGCGGCAAAGCGTCAACGCGGTGGCATCCATGACTTTGAGGTTCTTGACGATCGCCTCGTCGAAAGTAAGGCTCGAGTAGCGCTTCGCCTTCGAATTCTTGACCGGATCATCGTCGTAAACGCCGTCGACCTTGGTTGCCTTGATGACGAGCTCCACGTTCATTTCGCGTCCCCGCAAGGCCGCCGCGGTGTCGGTGGTGAAGAAAGGATTTCCCGTTCCGGCGGCGAAAATGACGATCTTGTTTTCTTCCAGATAGCGCATCGCCTTGCCCCGAATATATGGCTCCGCGACCTGGTCAATTCTGATCGCCGATTGCACTCGGGCCGGCAATCCGCGGCGCCGCATCTCGTCCTGCAAGGCCATCGCGTTCATGACGGTGGCCAGCATGCCGATGTAATCGGCGGTCGCGCGGTCCATCCCGTGGGCGGCGGGAGCGACCCCGCGGAAAATATTGCCACCGCCGATGACGATCGCGAGCTCGATTCCGAGACCGACGACCTCGGCGATTTCCCCAACCAGCCTCGCCAAAGTCGCGCGATTGATTCCATACGGGTCTTCGCCCATCAAGGCTTCGCCGGAAAGTTTGAGCAGGACCCGCTTGTACGCCATGGCGTTAGGGACCGGTAAACAGAGAACAGCGAACAGAGAACCCCGAGCTTTGGTCTTTGCCTTTCACTGTTTACGGCTCACCGTTCACCGGTTCAGCGCGGCTTGCGCCTTTACTTCGGCGGCGAAATCAGTACTTTTTTTTTCAATTCCCTCGCCGACGGTGAACATGACGAAGGCGTGGACTTTGGCCTTCTTGGAAGCAAGCAGTTGCGCCACCGTCTGGTCGGTATCCTTGACAAAAGGTTGGCCAAGCAGCGTGACTTCAGAAAGGTATTTTTTGATCTTGCCCTCGACCATTTTCGCAACTATCGCTTCCGGCTTGCCCGATTCCGCTGCCTGCGCGGTGTAAATTTGTTTTTCCTTCTCGATCACGTCACGCGGTACCTGATCGTCCGAAATGCACATCGGTTTGTAAAACGAGATATGCATTCCAAGCTCCTTGCCGAGCGTCTCGCCGCCTTCGTAATCCACGAGAACGCCGATTTTCTGTCCGTGCAAGTAATACGCAAGCCGCCCTGTCGCCTCCAGGCGCTGGAACCGGCGCACCGCTATATTTTCCCCCAGCTTCATGATGAGATTTTGTCTCGCGGTCTCGACCGTGTCCGCTCCCGAATAGGAAAGCTCCGACAGCTCGGCGACATCGCGTGGATTGCGTTCGACCACGAGCGCGCAGATTTTTTTGGCGAAGCCGGCGAAATTCTCGTCTTTGGCGACGAAGTCGGTTTCGCAATTGACTTCGAGCAAGGCGCCCGCTTTGCCGGCGATGTGCGCGGTAACCGCGCCTTCCGCGGCGATGCGTCCCGCCACCTTGGTCGCTTTGGCGCCGCTCTTGATTCGCAGCAGATCCTCGGCGGCTTTAAGGTCGCCCTGGGCGTCCTTGAGCGCCTGCTTGCATTCCATCATGCCAAGCCCGGTCGCTTCGCGCAGTTGCTTGACTTGCGTGGCGCTGATTTCCATTACGCTTCTTCCTCGACCTCGACGAAATCGTCGCCGGTGATTTCGGCGACGATCTGGCTGCGGCCTTCGAGGATCGCGTCGGCCGCCCCGCGCGCATAAAGCCGGATCGCGCGGCTCGAATCATCGTTGCCGGGGATGATGTAATCGATCGGCTCGGGAGAATGATTGGTGTCCACGACCGCGATCATCGGAATGCCGAGCTTTTTGGCTTCCGACACGGCGCCTTTCTGGTAGCCGATGTCGATCACAAAAAGCGCGTCGGGAAGCCCGTCGAGCATCTTGATTCCGCCCATCCCGCGTTCGAGTTTGTCGCGTTCCCGCTGAAAGTGCAGCGCGTCTTTTTTTGTCATTTTGGCGAGGCCACCGCTCTCGATCGTCGCGTCCATCTCGCGCAGGCGCTTGATCGACTGTTTGACCGTTTTGAAATTAGTCAGCATGCCGCCGAGCCAGCGGTAATCCACGTACGGGGAGCCGCAGCGCATCGCTTCCTCGCGCACGATCTCGCGCGCCTGGCGCTTGGTGCCGACGAAAAGAATCGTCCCCTTGTTGGCGGTGAGCTGACGCATGAAGCGCATCGCCTCCTGATACATCGACAGCGTTTTTTCCAGATTGATGATGTGAATCTTGTTGCGATGACCGAAAATAAACGGCGCCATTCTGGGATTCCAGTAACGTGTCTGGTGTCCAAAATGCACGCCCGCTTCGAGCATCTGCCGCATCGTGACCGACATTGGATTTCTCTCCTGGATCAGCGGGCCTGAACTCGGCGAACCGTCGCCGAATCGTTTGAATCGCTGAGTGAAACAGGGGCGCTAGTATATCATTGCCGTTTTTGGCCGCTCAACTTTCTCCCTGTAATTCGCCATGGCAGTAGTCGTCAAAACCCCTGGGGAAATCGACAAAATGCGCGTCGCCGGCAGGCTCGCCGCCGAGGTGCTCGATTTCATCGCGCCACATGTCGCGCCCGGAATCACAACGGGTGAGCTTGACCAGCTTTGTCATGAGTTCATGGTAAAGGAGCAAAAGACGACTCCGGCGCCGCTCAACTACGCGCCTCCGGGCTATGCGCCCTATCCGCGTTCGATCTGCACCTCGGTCAATCACGTCGTTTGCCACGGTATTCCCGGCGACAAGAAGCTCAAGGCTGGCGACATCGTCAACATCGATGTGACCGTCATCAAGGACGGTTATCACGGGGACACGAGCCGAATGTTCTATGCAGGTACGCCTTCGATTTTGGCGAAGCGCTTGACCGACATCACTTATGAGTGTCTGTGGCGAGGAATACGCGAGGTCGCTCCGGGTGCCCACCTGGGGGATGTCGGCCATGCGGTGCAAATCTACGCCGAAGCCAACGGTTTTTCGGTCGTGCGCGAATTCTGCGGCCACGGAATCGGCGCGCGATTTCACGAAGACCCTCAGGTGTTGCACTACGGACGACCGGGCTCCGGTTTGAAGCTCGTGCCAGGAATGACTTTCACGATCGAACCGATGATCAACGCCGGCAAGCCCGGGGTCCGGCCGCTTGCCGATGGCTGGACCGTGGTCACGCGTGATCACAGCCTGTCGGCGCAGTGGGAGCACACCGTGCTCGTCACCGGGGACAGCTACGAAGTGCTGACGCTATCCGCTGGCGCACCGGCGCCGCCGCCGCGCTGATGTCGTCGGCAGTCGTCAAATCCGCTCCGGCCGCGGCTTGGAAACAACGCCTCACGTCGCGTCGGCAGGAACTCGAGGGCGAGTTCGCGCGGAGTTCCGACCCCGGACGACTGTTGCGCGCGCAGCGGCAGACCATGGACCAAGTCTTGACCGCAATCTGGCGCGAGCGAGAGCTTCCGCAAACGATCGGGCTTTTCGCCGTCGGCGGCTATGGGCGCGGGCAGCTTTACCCGTGCTCCGACGTCGATCTTCTCGTGCTGCTTCCCGGCGCCGCCGATTCGAGTCTGCAAACTCAGCTTGAACGGATTGTGGGTCTGCTGTGGGATATCGGGCTCGAAGTCGGCCACAGCGTCCGCACGGTCGATGAATGTTTGAGCGCGGCGAAGGCGGACGTTACCGTGCATACCAATTTGCTCGAAGCGAGGCTGCTCACGGGCCCGCGCAAGTTCGCGATCGACTTTTCCCGCGCGATCCATGGCCTCGTCGACGCGCAGTCGTATTTCAACGCCAAACAGCACGAGCTTCGCGCACGCCACGCCCGTTTCAACGACACTGCGTACAACCTCGAACCGAACATCAAGGATTCACCCGGGGGTCTGCGCGATTTGCAGCATATTTTGTGGATCGCCGACGCCGCAGAACTGGGCGCCAATTGGCGCGAGCTGGTTCCCGCGGGAATCCTGCGCACGAAGGAAGCGCGCGAGATCGCCCACCACGAGCGCTTTCTGCAGGGCTTGCGCATCCGCCTGCATTATCTTGCGCAACGCCGCGAGGACCGGCTGCTTTTCGAATATCAAACCGAGCTCGCGCGCCAGCTCGGTTTTCCCGGCGCTCCCGAGCGGCGGCCGAGCGAGCAACTGATGCAGCGCTATTACGAGAGCGCCAAAGCGGTGACCCAGGTCAACCTCCTGCTCACGCAGACCATTCGCGCGCGGATCTTTCCCGCTATCCAGCGTTCGACCCCGATCAACGCGCGCTTCGTCGCAAAAAACGATCTGCTCGAAGCGAAAGGCGATTCGCTTTTTCTCGAGGATCCGTCGGCGATTCTCGAATGCTTCGAGCTTTTGCAAAAACATCCCGAGCTCAAAGGCATCGGCGAGGCCACCGCGCGCGAGTTGTGGCGCGCGGCGGACAAAGTGGATTCTAATTTCCGCCGCGACCCGCGCAATCGCACGCGTTTCATGTCGCTCTTGAAGTCGCCTTCGGGAATCACAAACGTACTGAGGCGGATGAACCAGTACGGGATCCTCGGCCGCTACATTCCTGCTTTCGGCCGAATCGTTGGGCGCATGCAGCACGACCTTTTTCACGTCTACACCGTAGATGAGCATATTCTGCGCGTCGTGCGCAACGTGCGCCGGTTCGCCCGGCCTGAATTCGCGCATGAGTACCCGCTGGCGAGCCGGCTCATCGCCGACTTTGAACGACCGGAAGTGCTCATTCTCGCCGCGCTTTTTCACGATATCGCCAAGGGGCGCGGCGGCGATCATTCGAAACTGGGAAGCGCCGATGCGCGCCGCTTCTGCAAAGCGCACGAGCTTTCCAAAGCTAACGCCGATTTAGTAGTCTGGCTCGTAGAGAATCACTTGCTCATGTCGGCGACCGCGCAGAAGCAGGATCTCGCCGATCCCGAAGTCATTTCCAGCTTTGCCGCCAAAGCCGGCGATTTGAGAAGGTTGACCGCGCTTTATATCCTGACCGTCGCCGACATTCGGGCGACGAGCCCCAAGGTATGGAACGCGTGGAAAGGCAAGCTTCTCGCCGATTTGTTTTTTGCCGCGCGCAGCCATTTAGGCGGAATCCCGCCAGCGAGCGTACTGCAAGCGCGGCGCGACGAAGCGCTGGAGTTGTTGAGGCTCGATGCGCTGCCGAAGGACCTGCATCAAAAGCTGTGGGAGCAACTCGAGACAAGCTATTTTCTGCGTCACGACCCGCAGGAAATGGCCTGGCACATTCGGCTTCTCAACTACCGCGTCAAAACGCCTTCGCCGGTGGTGAAGGCGCGCCTTTCGTCAGAGGGCCTGCAGGTAATGATCTATACCAAAGACGAGAAGGATTTGTTCGCGCGCATCTGCGGTTTCTTCCAGCGCGTCCATTACAGCATCGTCGAAGCCAAGATCTACACCACTCGCCACCGCTATGCGCTCGACACTTTTCAAGTCATGGACCCGCATGGCGAGACCCTGCACTATCGCGATCTGATTGGCTATATCGAGCACGAACTCGCCGAGGAAATTTCACGCGGCGGACCGCTGCCCACTCCGGTGCAGGGAAGATTGAGCCGGCAGTTGAAACACCTTCCGATCAATCCTGAAGTGAGCCTCACCTCAGACGATAAAGGCGCGTACTACATTCTTTCGATCGTCGCCGGCGATCGCCCGGGCCTGTTGTTCCGCATCGCGCGCGTGCTCTCCGCCTACGACATCAATCTACGAGACGCGAAGATAGCGACGCTCGGCGAACGTGCGGAAGACACTTTTCTCATCAACGGTGAAATTCTCTCCAACTCGAAAATGGTGATGCGGTTTGAGAACGATCTGTTGCAGGCGTTGCAAGTGCAATAGGTCTGGTTTCTGACCGCAATAACTGCTGCCACAAATCTGAACAGCGGTCATCGGGATTGGGTCTGACGTTCTTGATTTTCTCAGAGCCCGCGCGTCAGTCTGAAAATATCATTGGCGTTTTTGAGCCCGCGAGTCGGGGATTTCGATTTCCCAGAACCGTTTCAATCACGCGGCCACTGGCGCAAAAACTCTTCAAAGCTCATCGGCTTAACACTTTTGCCACTGCTCGCGCAGTACGCTAAGTAAGCGCAACTCTCCGTTGAATTCCTCGGAAAGTTCAAGTTGCTTTGCGCGTTTTGGCCGAGCCCTTTTCTGCGGCTTCGTTAGTGATAGAGAAATTCTCCGCGCCCTCCCTCGCCTGTTTTGCCATGATGGACGCGTAGTCGTCGATCACCTGCGCGGCCTCCGTTTGCATCCTGGCCACTTCGTCAAGGTAACTGCGTGCGATATCGAATACCTTGTTCGCATTGCCTAGATAAAGTGAATTCCAGTCCGGCATCGATTGATTGCCGTTGCGTTTGCTCAATGTCTCTTTCACTTTGTCCGCGTTATCGGTGAATAGCCGAACACCGGCTTCCGATTGCAGCTTAGCGAAACGCTGCGAACTTCCCCAGTAGAGGGCCCCGATTTTCCACGTCATATCCAGATAAGCTTGACTTGCGGCGGCGACTTGTTGATACATGGTATTTCTCCTTTTCAAATTGCGTGAGGTTGAAGTGGCCCGCGGTCTCTTTCCGATCCGCCCACTGCGCGCGGAAGTTCGGCGAGCAGCCGCTTCGAACGGACGGTAGTTGCAGTCACCTGCTGGATCACTCCTTCGCGGTAGCCGCAGAAAGGAACAATCAAGCAGGGGTAACTGATTGACCCGAGCCTCTTGTGATCCCGAAACGGTCGTTCCAGGATAGCTGCGATGACTACACGGTATACCCTTGGGGGAAGAAAGCAATAAATCCCGGCGCGCAAATTGAGAGGATGCCTTGTCTGTGAGCCTAGACGGCGATTCTATGTCCGTTGGCGGACAGACGACATTCGATTCGAGCACGACATCGCAGACTATGGCCATGTCAAACCCACTGTCCACGTGATAAAAGAAGACCCATCACAGCGCGCCGTTCAGCAGAAGAACGCTCCGGTAACGGCAGATGCGGGATCCGACCGGAGTGGCTATTCGCGGAGCGCGGCTTGTATGCATGCTTTGGACGACTGCATGCGGGAATTGAAAACCGCCCGGCGTCAAGCTCGCTTGACGGCAAAGCTGAGGCAGCAGCTTGCGGAGCTCACCGCGAGCGAAGACGCTGCGACGCATCACCTTCGTGGACCGGCCTTGGAAGCGCAGGCTTGTGAGTGTTATCGGGTCGTCCAACAGGAATGCGGACCGCCTGCTCAATTAACTCGGCTTCTGGCCATCTTCCGCACTGCATCGCCAACCTGCAGCCAATAGATTTCACAACGCAGGTCACTTGCCGCCGGGCTTCGTGTCGATCCAGATAAACCCATCCCGATTCGGCATTTTCACTCGCGGCAAAGTCTTCGCATTCATCTCGTCGCGCTCGCTGATGATGTTGTTGGCGAACAAGAGATAAGCGGTGACAGCATACAAATGATCATTGGTGAGCGAACCAGGTGCGTTCATCGGCATCGAGCGGCGCGTGAAATCGAAAAGGGTCGTCGCGTAAGGCCAATACAAACCGATCGTTTTATCCGGGGTCTCGCTATTTAACGCGTGCTTTCCACCCGCGAGTTCTTCCGCCGTTGCGCCACGTCCGCCTTCGCCATGACAGCTCGCGCATTTCGCGTCGTAGATGACCTTACCTTCGAGTGCTGTGCCGCGTCCTTCAGGCAATCCTTTCCCATCGGGAAAAATCGTTATGTCCCATCTTGAGGCTTCTTCCGGAGTCACCGCTTTGCCTAGGCGAGGACCGTCCGCCCAAGAAGTGACGCAGAAAACGGTAAGAATTACCGCGAGTCTATGCATAAACGTGATTCACCGCGCCGTCTTCATCCACCTCCCACGCGACGATCGCGTTATAGTGAAAATGGCCGTGGCGTCCACGCTCGGCGACGACTGTCCTGCGCTCGGGTTGTACATAGCCGGTTTCGTCCGTGGCGCGACTCTTCAGCACAGCGGGTTTGCCATTCCATTTCCATGCCGAACGAAAGCGGGTGAAACATCTCGGCAGTACGGGTTTTTGCAGCTCGGCTTCGGCCCAGGTTTTTCCGCCATCGGCCGACGCTTCCACTTTACGAATGCGGCCACGTCCGCTCCAGGCGAGTCCGCGGATTTCGTAAATTCCCGGCTGAGGCAGGAGTTGTCCTTGCGTCGGCGAAGTAATCAAGGATTTTGCCTCCATGACAAACGTAAACTGGCGCGCCTTGCCTGAGGGCAGCAACTCGGTGTACTTCGCGGTTTCGTTTCGCGCCATCGTCGGCTGATCGGTCACCTGAACTCGACGCAACCATTTCACGTTCACAACGCCCTCCCATCCCGGAACGATCAAACGCAAAGGGTAGCCATGTTCGGGACGAAGCTTTTCACCGTTCTGATAGATCGCAACGATGCAATCGTCCATCGCTTTGGAAAGTGGAAGACTCACGTTCATGGCGAACGCGTCGGCGCCTTCGGCGACGATCCACTTCGCCTTCGAACCTACCCCCGCTTCTTTGAGCAGAATTTTCAGCGGCACTCCGGTCCATTCGCCGCACGAAACCAACCCGTGCACCGACCCCACCGGTTTTTGAATCGGCTGTTCGTGCCATCCCGCGTTGCTGTTGCCGCCGCATTCCAGAAAAATCAAATGCGATCGCATCGGGTAGCGCGCGAGATCGCGCACTGTGAAAGTCAAGGGTTGCTTGACCTCGCCGTGAACCAGCAGTTGGTGCTTTTCGGGGTCAATCTCGGGAACGCCGCTGTGATGCCGCTCGAAGTGCAGGCCGCTGGGAGTCAGCATTCCTCCCAAGTCTTCGAGCGGAGTCCACGAGACTCCGTTGCCGGGAACGGTTTTATTGGCGCCGATGCGCCGAGTCACGTCTTTTTCGTGCAGGGAAGGTTGACCGTAAGGCGAGAAAGGTTTTCCTGGTTGCCGCATCCACGGCGGCGTCTCCGCCACAGAAGCTCCGCCAGCGATCACTGTCGCGAAAATCAATCCGCGCCTCAGGAAAAGCCGGCGATCGAGGATGCCGTTGCCGGCGACGGGTGTTAGCTCAACATCAGAGCCAGAGTTGATACTGAATTCCCACTTTCGCGGGAATGACAGTCTTTTCATTTAGCCCGCGGAGGCGGAGTGGCAGCTATTCATCCAGCACGGTTTCGCCGGGAAACAAGGTCTCCGTGAATCCGAACGAGCGCATATTTTTGATGCGCATGGGATAGAGGACTCCCATCAGATGGTCGACCTCGTGCTGCACCACGCGCGCGTGAAAACCGTCGACCGAACGATCGATCGCTTTGCCGAACTGATCGACGCCCTGATAACGAAGCTTCTTGTAACGGGGCACGAGTCCGCGCATTCCGGGAACCGAAAGGCATCCTTCCCAGCCCTCTTCCATTTCGTCGGAAGCAGGTGCGAGCTGCGGATTAATCAACACGGTATAAGGAACTTCCTCGGCATCGGGATACCGCGGATTTTTTGTCACGCCGAAGATCGCGACTTGCAGATTGACCCCAATCTGCGGCGCGGCGAGACCGGCGCCGTCGAGCGCTTCCATCGTATCGTGCATATCGGCGAGCAGCGCGCGCAACTCCGGCGTGTCGAATTCCGTGACTTTCTTCGACACTTCGAAAAGGCGCGGATCGCCCATCTTCAAAACATCTCTAATCATCTATCGCCACCAGGTGTTCAAGAATATTTTTCACCTTTTGCATGGAAGTCTGCAACACCGCGTGGATGTCCTCCAAGGCCACGGCCTCCTTGCTTGGACCGCGCCCCGCCGCATAATTCGCCACGACAGCTATAGCGGCGTAACGCATATTCAATTCGCGCGCGAGAATCGCCTCGGGCATTCCTGTCATCCCGACCATGTCGGCGCCGTCTCTTTCGATCCGATTGATCTCCGCCGCGGTCTCGAGCCGCGGTCCCTGCACCGCAGCATACACCCCGCCGAAAAGCAGGCTTTCCCCCGCTTGGCTCGCGGCGGACAGACAACGCTCTTGCAGGGCGCGCGTGTAGGGAAGCGTAAAGTCAGTGTGCGTCACCGCTTGATCCGAACCTTCGAAGAAAGTCGCTTTCCGGCTGTGCGTATAGTCAATGATCTGGCTGGGCAGCACCAGTGCCCCTGGAGTCAAATCGGCGCGGATGCCGCCGACCGATGCCACCGATATCACCTCTTTCACTTGCTGCGAAGACAAGGCCCAGAGGTTGGCGCGGTAGTTGACTTCATGCGGAGCGATCGTATGGCCATAGCCATGACGCGCGAGAAACACCACAAGTCTGCCTTTCAAGTTTCCGAAAGTCAGCGCCCCCGAAGGTTCCCCGTAAGGCGTGCGAATGACCTGCCGATGAGTGATTGCCAGCCCGGTGAATTTGGCCAGTCCGGTACCGCCGATGACCGCTAACATCAGGATTGAAGGTTGAGGATTGAGGATTGAGGACTGAGGGCTGAGGACTGAGTCCTGAATTCTTTCGTCATTGATCGCTCAGCGCATAAATTTCCGGAAGGTTTCTCCATAGCCCATGTGCGTCCATGCCAAAACCGAAAACATAACGGTTAGGCACTTTGAAACCGGTGAAGTCCGCGCGAAATTTTTTTGGACGCTCCTTGTCGGCAAGCACCGCGCTGTAGAACTCGGCGGCCCCTGCCGCGAGAAGCCGCACGCGCACTTCCTCGAGCGTAGTGCCTTCATCGAGAATATCATCGAGCACCAGCACAGCGCGGCCATTGACGTTGGCGCCGGGAGTGATTTTCCAACTGATCTCGCCGCCTTGAATCTGGTTGCGATAGCGCGTGACGTGCAGCACGTCGAACTCCAAGGGAAATTTGAGCAGCGGCAGCAACTGTCCGGTGAAAACGACCGCGCCGCCCATGATGCTCAACACCAGCGGCATTTTGTCCGAAAGCCCGGCGTTGATTTCGTCCGCAATTCTCAAGACCGCTGTGTTGATCTGCTCGGCTGTGCAGACCAATTCCGCGCGTTTCAGAATACGCCACGCTTCACCGCTTTCCATACTCAGTCCTCAGTCCTGAGTCCTCAGCACCGCGACTTGCTCATACGCCTTCCCCGCCGCGTCTTGTTCCGCGGCTTTGCGGCTCGTACCAACGCCCTGCGCGCGGATATTCAGTTCGGCAATGAAGCATTCCACGTCGAAAGTTTGTTGGTGCGCGGCGCCATGAACGGCGACCGTCGAATAGAGCGGCAGCGCGAGTTTTCTTGCCTGCAAAAACTCCTGCAGCAGGGTCTTCGCGTCTTTGGCCGGTATTTGCGCCGCCGCTTGCGCCACCAGCGGCGAAAAGAGACCTGCAATCGCCTTTTCCGCCGCGCCAAATCCACCGTCGAGAAAAATCGCCGCAAAAATCGCTTCCAGAGCATTGGCGAGGGTCGACGGCCGTTTCTGACCGCCGCTTTTGAGCTCGCCTTCTCCGAGTAGAATTCGAGCGCCTAGACCGAGTTCGCCAGCGAGCGCGCTTAAGCTTTGCTGATTGACGAGATTCGCCCGCAAGCGCGACAGGTCACCTTCGGGAAGTTCGGGAAACGCGCGAAAAAGCATGAGCGCGACGACGAAATTCAGGACGCCATCGCCGATAAATTCAAGCCGCTCGTTGTGCGCCTGACCGAAGCTGCGATGCGTGAGCGCCTGCTTGAGGAGCGCGGGATTATCGAAGCGATACCCAAGAATTGCCCCCTCCAATTCACTTTCCCGCGGTAGTGATCGAGAAGTCGAGACAGGCATTGAAGTGGCCGATTATGGGGACTCGTTTCGAGTAGCTGGTGGAAAGGACGAGATTGCCGCCGTCCTTCTCGATACCGATATCGGCGGGCTCGATCGCCTTGATGTCGTCGATCTGTACGCGCCGGGAAAAGGCCGAGCGAATCGCTTGCGGACTGGCGTTCTGCAGTTCCGAATCCCGCGCCATCGCCGAGAGCGCATTCTTGATCGAAAAATATTCGACGTACGCGGGGATGAGTTTGAACAGAAACACCACCAAAAACCCGACGACCACGATTACGAATAAGAAGCCGATCATGCTAAGACCGCGCGTTTTCACCATTTCGCCTCCCCTACTCGATGGTTTGCCCGATGCGTTTCAAGTGATCAAAGTTCCACCAAATCAGAAATGCCTTGCCGACGATGTTCGATTCCGGAACGAAGCCCCAATAGCGGCTATCGGAGCTGCTGTCGCGATTGTCTCCCATGAGGAAATAGTGCCCGGGCGGGACCGTGCAGGTAAATCCTGCCTCATTGTAGACACAATTCTTTCGGTGCGGGAATTGCCTCACCCCCGCGAGCTGCATCTCCGGCGCATCGGGATGAATCAAGACCGCGTGGGCGTGTCCCGACAGATTTTCGATGTAGCGTTTGGCATCGATGAAGTTCAATGCGGTCTCGACATATTGATAGTCGCCCGCGGGCTTGAGCGGCACGGGTTCACCGTTGATCGAAAGCTGTTTGTCGCGATAGCTAACCTTATCGCCCGGCAGCCCGACCACGCGCTTGATGTAGTCGAGCGTCGGGTTCTCGGGAAAACGGAAAACCATCACCTCGCCGCGTTTGGGTTCGTTCACTTCGATCAACTTGTAGTCCACGATCGGCAGGCGGATTCCGTAGGTGAACTTGTTGACGAGTATGAAATCGCCGACGAGCAGCGTCGGAATCATCGAGCCGGAAGGAATCTTGAACGGTTCGACCAGGAACGAGCGCAGCAAAAAGACGATGAGGATAACTGGAAAAAAACTCTTGGGATATTCGATCCACCACGGCTCGGCGGCGCTTGCAGGGCGGCGTTTTGACAGCCAGACGCGATCGACCAAGGCGAACGCGCCGGTGACCAGTAGCAGAATGAAAAGGATCCAGGCGAATGTCATTTCTGAATAGGGAATAGGGAACAGGGAATAGGGAATCGGAAAAACCCGAAATTCGATTTCCGATACCCGATCCCCGATACCCGATCCCTGCTCATGATTTGCTTTCGACCTGAAGTATTGCCAAGAACGCTTCCTGTGGAATTTCAACGTTGCCCACTTGTTTCATGCGCTTTTTACCTGCTTTTTGTTTCTCCAACAATTTTTTCTTGCGCGTCACGTCACCGCCGTAGCATTTCGCCAGCACGTTTTTTCTGAGCGCCTTGATCGTTTCGCGCGCGATGATATGGGAGCCGATCGCCGCCTGCACCGCAACATCGAACATCTGGCGCGGAATCAGCTCGCGCATCTTGGCCGCGAGCTCGCGCCCGCGGAATTGCGCGTGGGCGCGATGAACGATGAGCGAGAGCGCGTCCACGCGTTCGTTGTTGATGAGAATGTCGAGCTTGACGAGATCGCCTGCGCGAAATTCGAGAAATTCGTAATCGGAAGAGGCATAGCCGCGGCTTACCGATTTGAGTTTGTCAAAAAAATCGAGCACGACTTCGTTCAGCGGCAATTCATAGGTCAACATAACCTGGCGTCCCAGATACTGGATGTTGCGCTGGACTCCACGCTTCGAGGTGCAAAGCGTGATCACCGGCCCGACGTACTCCTGCGGCGCGAGAATCGAGCTAACAATGATGGGCTCGCGAATCTCGTCGATCTTCCCGGCTTCTGGCATGCGCGATGGGTTTTCGATTTCGATGACCGAGCCGTCGCGCAGTTTCAATTCGTATACGACGGTTGGCGCTGTGGTGATGAGGTGCATGCCATACTCGCGCTCGAGCCGCTCCTGGACGATGTCGAGGTGCAACAGCCCCAGAAAGCCGCAGCGAAAGCCGAAGCCGAGCGCCTGCGAGGTTTCGGGTTCGAAGCGCAACGACGAATCGTTCAACTGCAGTTTGGCGAGCGCTTCGCGCAGGCCTTCAAACTGGTTCGACTCGACGGGATAGAGGCCGGCGAAAACCTGCGGCTTGATCTCCTTGAATCCCGGCAGCGGAGATTTGGCTGGATTGTCGGCGAGCGTGATCGTGTCCCCCACGCGCGCCGATTTCAGTTCCTTGATTCCGGCGACAACGAAGCCGACGTCCCCGGCCGACAATCTGTCCCTCGCCGCGGCCTTCGGAGTGAAGACGCCCACCTGCTCGCAAAGATATGTCGCCTGGTTCGATATGAGTACGATCCTGTCTTTCGGCGCGAGCCGTCCTTCCTTCACGCGCACGAGCATTACCACGCCGACGTAGTTGTCGAACCACGAATCAATGATGAGCGCCTTGAGCGGCGCCTTGATATCACCCGCGGGCGGGGGCACGCGCGCAATGACGGCTTCGAGAATATCCTCGACGCCTAATCCGGTCTTGGCCGAAGCACGCAGGGCATCCTGCGCGGGGATGCCGATAATCTCCTCGATTTCAGCGATCACGCGCTCGGGCTCGGCCGAAGGAAGGTCCATCTTGTTGAGCACGGGAATCACTTCGATTCCGGCTTCGGTCGCCGTGTAGCAATTGGCGACGGTTTGCGCTTCGACGCCTTGGCTTGCGTCCACTACCAGAAGCGCGCCTTCGCACGCCGAAAGCGAGCGCGACACTTCGTAGGAAAAATCGACATGTCCGGGCGTGTCGATCAGATTCAGGGAATAGATTTCGCCGTCACGGGCAGGATATTTGAGCGCCGCGGTCTGCGCCTTGATCGTGATTCCGCGCTCACGCTCGAGGTCCATGGTGTCGAGCACCTGTGCCTCCATTTCGCGCTCGGCCAATCCGCCGCAAAGCTGAATGAAGCGGTCGGCAAGTGTGGACTTGCCGTGGTCAATATGCGCGATAATTGAGAAGTTGCGGATGTGCTTCATGTCTATTGCTGCCCGGTGCTCCTATCGCAAATTGCGACAAAAGAAGGCTGCCGGTACACGTCATACCGGCGAACGCCGGTATCCAGTGCAATCATTTGCTGGGCCCCGGCTTTCGCCGGGGTGACGGACAAAGGCTCACCTACACCTCCGCGTTTTTTGATCCCGTATCGAGTACGGGACAGGCTCCCGGGCCGGCGCAGAAGGGGTGAAAGAGCAAAGCTTCTTTTCAGAACGTGTGCAATTGAGGTGTTGTCGACGAGGCGGTAACTAACAAAAAGGGCACTTGCGCGTGCCCTTCAATTCGCCCCGAATTCTAATTGAATTCGGGTGCGGACGCGAGTCAGCCGGTCTGCTCGCCGTCCATCTTGAGGCTCACGAATACTTGCTGGTCGCCGCGTTTAATCAGCAGCGAAATGTTCGCCCCTTTTTCGACCTGCGCGATCAGCTTGTTGAATTGCTCGACGCTCTTGAGTTCGGTTTTTACTCCCTTGGAGATCACCGCGAGAACGATGTCGCCTTCGCGTACGTCGGCGCGCACGTTTGGGCCAACCTGCTCTACGATGAGGCCGCCGCCCGGGCCACCGCCCGCTTTCAACTCCTGCCGCTTTTCGGCCGGTATTTCTCCGAGGATAAGGCCGAGACGATTGTCCGAGGGTTTTTCCGGCTTGCTCGCTTTGACCGCGACTTTTTCATCGGGAAGTTCAGCGACCGTAACAGTCAATTCGCGCGTCGCGCCTTTGCGCCAGAGCTGTACAGGGACCTTGGATGACGGCTTGGTGGCGCCGACGATGCGCGGCAAATCCGCCGAGGTCGTGACGGGCTTGCCGTCGAATTTGATGATGATGTCGGAAGTCTCGATTCCCGCTTTGTCGGCGGGGCCGCCCGGCTCGACCGCGTTGACGAGCGCGCCCGAAGCGCTAGCCAGTCCGAACGACTCGGCGAGCTCTTTCGTCACTTCCTGAATCACCACGCCAATGCGTCCGCGCGAAACGCGTCCGTTCGTTCTCAGCTGAGTCGAAATGTCGAGCGCGACGTCGATCGGGATCGCAAAGGAAAGTCCCATGAACCCGCCCGTGCGGCTGTAGATCTGCGAGTTGATTCCGATGACTTCGCCTTTCAGATTGAACAGCGGCCCGCCGGAATTTCCTGGATTGATCGCGACGTCGGTCTGAATGAAAGGCACGAAGTTTTCGAAGGCGAGCGAACGCCCCTTGGCGCTGACGATTCCCGCGGTTACCGTGTTCTCGAAGCCGAAAGGCGAGCCGATGGCGACGACCCATTCCCCGACCTTGAGCCGGTTGGGATCGCCGAAAGCGACCTTGGGCAAATCTCTCGCGTCAATCTTGATAAGCGCCACATCGGTACGCCGATCGGCGCCCACCACTTTCGCCTTGAATTCGCGCTTGTCGTTGAGCTGCACAGTGATGTCGTCGGCGGCCGAGACAACATGCGCGTTAGTCAACACGTAGCCGTCGGCGCTGATGATGAAACCCGAGCCGAGCGAGCGCGACTCGAAATCGCGCGGCCCGCCAGGATTGGGCGGCGAGAAGCGGCGGAAGAAATCGTAAAAAGGATCGTCCTCGGGAACGTTGGGGAAAGGCGAACGGTTCTTGACCGTCTGAGTGGTGCTGACGTTGACTACAGCCTGCCCCTGCCTGTCCACCATGTCGGTGAAGTCCGGAAGCTCGGCTTGTACCGCGCCGGCAAGGAGCAGCACCATGGGAAAAAGCCTCTTGAACATACAGCCTCCGGACTGCCTTAATTCCGAGTGTTGAATTTTAAACGTTGCGCGAAAAATTCAAAACTCAATTCATAGTTCAAACTCATTTACCGACTGGCGCTACCGAATTGGCGATTTGCGTCACCGTCGCGGCGGGCGCTTCGCCGAGCACGGTAATCATATGATCTCCGACGGCCTTTGTGTGTACGTTGATCGCCCCGTGCTGAAACGAACCTTGATTCACCGTCTTTCCCTTTGGGACGGCCTCGATGAAGACCGAGACCGCGGCGAGCCCGTCGGAAAACACGAGGTGCGAAATGGGTTCGGCTTTTCCAACCATATGGCGCCTCATCTCCATGATTTTTTTGAATCCGCTGGGTTGGCTTTTCACCATCCAGCCAGTTTCTTTCGAAGCCGGCGCGGGCACGGCGGTTTGGTCTACCTTCCATTGCTCTCCGGCGTATTTGGACTTGAGCATTTCGCGATCGATGTCGCCTATATTGAGCTGCGTGAAAGCGATCTGCTCGACGAGCTGGTCTTTCTCGTTCAAGGTACTGGCTTTCAAAAGCAGGCCGGTTTCGATGTCGGCGCAGAAGGTGCGTCCATAACGAAGATTGTCCTTGGGTTCGAGCAGGAGCACCTGGCAATTGTGGCCCGCCACTCGTTTGATCGGACCATGCCTCAGATTGTAGTGTTCGGTCACACGCAGAAAATTTTCCGGTAAAAGGGCGGGAAAACTCTTGTCGAATTTGCGGGTTTCGATTTTGACGGTTTTCGATTCCGGAAGATAACAGCGGATCTCTTCGTTGCTGCGGATAATTTCGCGTGGTGGCCCGTCGAGAGACTCGAGCTTGGCATAGTCGCCAGAAAGGTCAGCCGAGTGGATGATGCGCGAAGTTTCGACCTGATTGCCGTGCTGGTACACGAAAACGCCGGCGTAATTCAACTCGCGCGCGGCGGAAGCGATCTTCTTGAGCCATTCGAGCGGCTCGCCTTGCGATTCTCCGTTTGCCGACGGAATGAGCATCGCCGCTGAAGCGGCAAGCGCCGCAGCGGCGAACCTCATTTGTCTTCCCGATTGACCGAGGCGGTGCGCACGTAAGGCGCCATGCCTTGCATGACCGTGCTTGGCGAGAATTCCTGGTGCGCCATCAGATAATCGTCCATCTGGTTCGCCAGCGAAGACGATTCGCGCGCGACGCTTTCGGTCGTCGGCGTTTCGTTGTAGAAGACTATTCCGGCCACCATCGCGACCGCCGCGACCGTGGCCGCCGCGGAGAGAGCCAGTTTGCGCGGTTTGCGTTCGCTCATTCGAGCGGGGGAAAGCACCGTCGGCTCTTCCTGCAAACGCTCTCGCACGCGTCTGACGAAATCCGGGGAGAGGCGGGAGCCTTCAACATAATGGCGCTTAAGCGCGTCGCTGATGACATGGAAAGCCGTCCATTCGGTGAGAAGCGCGTCGTCGCGCTTCAACGCGGCGAGCAGTTGATCGGTTTCTTCGTCGAGGAGTTCGCCATCCATGAATGCCGAAATTTGATGCTTCATCGTTACCACCTCTTGTCTTTACTGGTCCCGAGCAGCGGCCGCAATTGTTCGGCAATCGCTTCCCGCGCCCTGAAAATTCGCGAACGCACCGTCCCGATCGGGCAGTTCATGATGTTCGCGATGTCCTCGTAACTCAATCCTTCAATTTCCCGCAGAGTGATCGCGGTCTTAAGCTCCTCCGGCAACTGCGCCATGGTTTGGTTCACGGTGCGCGCCACTTGCTTGCTCATCAACTCGTTTTCAGGCGTGTTGAAATCGCGCAGCCGCTCCGCCTCCTCGAAGCTTTCCGCATCATCGTTATTGAATTCTGTGCTGGTCGGGGCCCGGCGCCCCAACGCAACAAGATAGTTTTTCGCGGTGTTGATGCCGATCCGGTAAAGCCAAGTGTAAAAAGCGCTGTCTCCGCGGAATGAAGCCAGCGCGCGGTAAGCCTTGATGAATGCCTCCTGCGTGACATCCTCAACTTCCGCCGGGTCGCGGATGAACCGCGACAAGAGCCGCGCGAGTTTGCGCTGATACTTGGCCACCAACAGTTCAAATGCACGCTTGTCTCCGCGCTTCGCGCGCTCGACCAACTGCTGATCAACTTCCCGGTCTCCCATACCCGCCTTGAGTTGTTATACTTGTCGCCCCGAAACGAAGCGGCTAAGTATAACCGACGGCCTATCGGGCGAGCATTGGCGTATCCGACCGAGAATAGAGCGAAACTGCACGTTCTGAAGCCACAGACACTCGCGGCCCTGCATTAGTTCATTCACTGCTTTCGGAAAACCTTCATGCCCGAACATTTCGAGGTCCTCATCATCGGCAGCGGGCTCGCCGGATTGGCGGTAGCGCTCAGCCTCGAGGGCCAAAAAAAGGTCGGTATTGTCACCAAGCGCGAATTTCTCGACGGCGCTTCCAACTGGGCCCAAGGCGGCATCGCCGCGGTAATGGCCACGGACGATTCTCCCGAATCGCACGTCAACGACACGCTCATTGCGGGAGCGGGCCTCTGCGATCCAGACGTCACTCGCCGAGTGGTCGAGGGCGGCCGTGACGCCGTTACGTGGCTGGTCGCACAAGGCGTGCCTTTTACCCAGGACGCCAAGTACGGCTACCATCTGACCCAGGAAGGTGGCCACAGTCATCGACGCGTGGTGCACGCGGCCGACGCCACCGGCCACGCCGTTCAGACCACACTCGAAGAGCGCGTGCGCGCCGATTCCTCGATCGTCGTGCTCGAGCATCACGTCGCGGTGGATCTCATCACGTCGGCGAAGCTCGGAATTCCCGGTAAGCGTTGCCACGGGATCTATGCGCTCGACCGCGCCAGCGGCCGGGTGAAAACAATTGGCGCTGACTGCGTCGTGCTGGCGACCGGCGGCGCCGGGAAGGTCTACCTCTACACGACCAACCCCGACACCGCGACAGGCGACGGCGTCGCGATGGGGTGGCGCGCGGGATGCCGGGTGGCCAACATGGAATTCGTGCAGTTTCACCCGACCTGTCTTTACCATCCGCACGCCAAGTCTTTTCTGATTTCCGAAGCCGTGCGCGGCGAGGGCGGAGTCCTGCTCTTGCCTGACGGCACACGCTTCATGCCCGAATACGACTCGCGCGCAGAACTGGCGCCTCGCGACATCGTCGCGCGGGCAATTGACTTTGAAATGAAGAAGCGGGGTTTGGATTGCGTTTATCTCGACATCAGCCACAAGCCGGTTAAGTTTCTCAAGAGCCACTTTCCGAACATCTATTCGCGCTGTCTCGAATTCGGAATTGACATGGCTCGCGAGCCGGTTCCGGTCGTGCCCGCGGCACACTACAGTTGCGGCGGAGTCATGGCCGACGCGAATGCCGCGACTGATCTCGACGGGCTTTACGCAGTCGGTGAAACCGCTTTCACCGGCCTGCACGGCGCCAATCGGCTCGCCAGCAATTCGCTGCTTGAATGCCTGGTGTTCGGACAGGCCGCTGCCGCACACATTCTCTATCAAAGCAAACCCAAAGCCGTGCAGCTTCCGCAATGGGATGAATCACGTGTCACTGATGCCGACGAGGAAATCGTGATCTCGCACAACTGGGACGAGCTTCGGCGCTTCATGTGGGACTACGTCGGAATCGTTCGAACGACCAAACGGCTCGAGCGCGCACGGCACCGCATTCGCCTGCTCAAGGAAGAGATCAACGAATACTACGCCAATTTCAAAGTGACGAGCGATTTGCTTGAGCTTCGCAACCTCGTCACCACGGCGGATCTCATCGTCCAAAGCGCGCTGCTTCGGCGCGAAAGCCGCGGCCTGCACTTCAGCCGCGACTACCCGAAAGCCAAGCCGAAAGCGAGCAACACCATCCTCCAAAAAGGCAAGGATTCGCTGCTGAAAATCGCCTGATCCAAAATCAGGACTGAGGGCTGAGTTTTTTTACTCAGTCGCGAGTCCTTCAGTCCTGAGTCCTCTGGAAAATCACAACTCTGGCCTGGGATCGAGGACTGAGAGGTTTTACGCAATCCTCAGTCCTTCAGTCCTCAGTCCTTTTTTGGCGCACTTCCAGCGCAGCCAAACGCGCAAGCGGCGAAAGTCATCTGGTGGGAGACTGTCAGGAAGAATGGCGACATGCCGCGCGCGGCGTTTGCCCTGTACTTTCAGGTTCAGAATGGTGAGGCTCGGCGTGACAAAACTGCTGTCCAGCAGAAAGCATTCCTGCGCCTCTCCGAACTTCAACTCGATCCTGCACGCGCCATCCGCCTCGATCCTGGCTGAGACGATCGAGTTCCGAGCTGCGAGCAACGCATCCCTGCGCACGTAAAACACGCAGCTCGCCGCCAGAATAAAGGTTGCGGCAATCTTGCCTGCGAGCGGCAGGTGCAGAGGCCAGAGTGCGACGCCGAGTATTAAATGCCCGGCCACGAGCGAGACGGTGAGAAGCTTGGAAGAACGAAGGCCGATGTTCAATTACGGCCGGCCGCGTTGGCCCGACAATGGTTGCGCGGCTGCAAAGCCCTCAGTATTTCACTGCGCTCAGAGTAGAAGGGCGAGTCGTGCAAAGTGAGTCCCACCGCGCGCGCTTCCTCGACAAGGATGTGGAAATATTCGGTCATATGGCTTGCGGTGAACGTGTTGACGTCATGAAAGCCGACGACGATCGGGATTGCGCCCGCGACTTCGCGCAATTTCCTCGCCGCGATCTGCTCGCGCACTGCCTCCAGTTCTGAACGAAGATGACTGCGCCGGCGAAAGCTCACATTGAAAACATGGATAACGCCATCATTCGCTTTCACCTCGGCCAAGACCATCGTCAAACGGTTGGCGCAATACGCGGCGCGCGTGTCAGCATTGTGCCGCCAGTAGGTCGGGCGGACCAACACCGGCGGCTTTCCGGTAATTCGAGTCAAGTCCCCTTTTCCGTTCCGCAAACTTTGCCGCAACTTCTCCGGCGGCATTCCGGTATGGCTCAAATGCCCTTCCGGTGAAGCGCTATGCAGCCCGAGCACGTGACCTGCGCGATGCGCGCTGCGTAAAATTCTCTTTCCCTCGGCGCTGCCGCCGCCGTTGGCATTACGCGTCTGCACAAAAAACACAGCTTTGATGTCCGGCTGTACGTCGTTGATCGCAAGCTGCTCGACGACCGAAAGCGTGGGATTGTCAGAAGCCGCAATGCTCGGCCCATCGTCGAAAGTGAGCAGGAACCGGATTGGCGGGAGCGGCTCCGCGAACGCCGGCGCGCACCAGAGCGCCGCCAACAGCGTAAGCCATTTCACCTTTTAAACGCGCGCGGCGAACGAGATAGCTTCGCGCTTCGCAATGACGATTGTCGCAGCAGATTGATGAGCCCGCGAGGATAAAGTCCACGCGATAGAAGTTTCCACGCGACCATGCGGGCGATTCGCAGAATGTCGAGCACGGGACGAAAGTGACTGCGCCGCTCCCCGTAGAGTGCTGGAACCGGCACGCTGATGATGTTGAAACTCTGCCGCGCGGCAGCGATCAGAATCTCACTTTCGAAGACGAACCGCGCCGCCTTGTCGTGATTCACCGCGACCCGGCGCAGAACTTCCGCGGGGTAGAGCCGAAACCCGGACTGGCTGTCGCTGATTCTCTGGCCGGCCGCCCAGCCAATCCAGAAATCGGCAACCCGGTTGGCGTAATAACGCCGCGCCGGCGCGTTTTTCCTCTCCCGCGGCCGCGCGCCGATCACGATGCAAGTTGGACTAGTGCGGTGCGCCGCGATGAGTTTGGGAATGTCCTCCGGTAGATGCTGACCATCCGCGTCCAGCGTGATCACCGCGCTTGCGCCGGATTTAAGCGAGTGCTCGAATCCGCGCCAGAGACTCGCCGCCTTTCCCAGATTGCTTGCGTTGCGCAGGCGCTCGACCCCCAGTCCGGCAAGACACTCGCTCGTTCGATCGCTCGATCCATCGTCAACCACGATGACCCGCGGAACCTGCAATAGCGCACGCGCGACGACATCGCGGATCGTCGTTTCTTCGTTGTATGCAGGTATGACGATGGCATAGCGCTCTTTCATCCCTCACCCCTCATCCTTCATCCCCCATCCTTCATCCTTCCGCTTTACGCCATTCCCCCATTGATCGAAATGACTTGTCCGGTGATGTACCCCGCTTCCCCCGAGGCGAGGTAGGACACGAGGCTCGCGACTTCTTCGAGCGTTCCCGCGCGTTTCATCGGCACGAGATCGACCATTCTTTTTTCATCGAATGCCTGCGCCGCCGGAGTCGCGGCGATGATCCCGGGCGCGACCGCGTTGACCGTGATTCCGCGGCTCGCAACTTCAAGCGCAAGCGATTTGGTCGCTCCGTGCAGTCCCGCTTTGGCCGCGGAATAATTTACCTGGCCGCGATTGCCGACGAGTCCCGACAGCGAAGAAATGGCGATGATGCGTCCCCAGCGCGTGCGCATCATGTCGAGCAGGAGGGGCTGCGTGACGTTGAAAAAACCGTTGAGCGACACCGCGATGACTTGCAGCCACTGCGCTTGGCTCATTGCCGCCATCGGCGCGTCCGAATGAATTCCAGCATTGTTGACGAGGACCTGGATCGCACCCTTTAGCAGCAACTTTTCCAGCGCCGCCGCCGATTGCGCCGCATCGGTGACGTCGAAGAAGATCGCTTCGGCGCTGCCGCCTTCCGCGATGATGCCGTCTACGACGGCGCGCGCCTCTTCTTCATGGCGGTGCGCGTGAACAACGACGTGCAGGCGCTCTTTCGCGAGCCGCCGCGCGATCGCCGCGCCGATGGCGCCGCTGCCTCCAGTAACGAGCGCGCGTTTCACGACGCCGCAGTCAAAACCACGGCGGCGCGGCCGCTCACCAAGCTCAGATCGCCACAGCGCACGCTAAATTGGTACAGCAAACGATCGCCATCGCGGATGAGTTTGCGCGCGTGAATCACCAAGTCTCCGTTGAGGTCGTCCAAACGGTGCAAAAAAAGCTCCACCTCGCGAAGCGCCGCAAGCATGCCAGCGCGCGGTCCGCCGTTCAACGCGCCGTGCACGGCCATCGCTTGGGCCGCGTACTCCACGGCGCAGATCGCCGGAAGCTCGTCGTTTGAGCGCAGCGGATTCTCGCGGCTCCGATGGCTGATCGCGCGGCAAAGGATGCTCTCTTCATCCCAGCACTCGACCGTTTCCAGGAGGCACATTGCATCATCATGCGGCAAGAGCTGGGCAAGCTCGGATCTCGTCAGCCGGTGCATTCGACAACGACATGTTGACCCGGCAGATATTCGAGCGGCACTTTTTTCTCTCTCCCGAGAGCGGCAAGCAAAGGCAATGCGCGCGCGGAGGCGTTTAACATGATTCCGTTGTGTTCAGGCGCGGCCCCTGTCCTGATATCGAGATTCCATTCCGCGATCGTTTTCGGCGTCCGCTCGTGCGTCAGCACGAAAGCCGCGGCGAAACTTACCGGTGCCGGCCGCAGCGCGTGCAGCGGTTCCGGATATTTGCAATCGAATGCGACGAGCAGCACGGAAAGACGATCCACGACAACTAAGCTCATGGCTTCGAGGAGGCCGGCGGCGAAAGATGCGTCATACGCACAGAGAGTCGTGGACGGGGCGCGCGATTTACATGCGATGCTCCAATAACCCGCCGCCGCGTTGTGCACCGAATTGTGAAATCGGGTCGGCGACACTGTGCGCTCGGTCCCCGCCAGCGCTTCGCAGATCTGATGCAAAGTGTTGCCGTCGCCCCCGCTCGAGGTAAAAACACTCGCGACTTCGCGTCGATCGAGGCCACTCATTGTCATCGCCGCGTCGGCGGCGGCAAGCGCATAGCGCACCGATTCAGCAGCGCGCCTTTGTTCGGCGGGTGGAAGAATTTTCGGTTGAGGCGAAACGCGATCGGCCAAGGATCTCGCGCCCGACAAAATTTCTCCCGCCTCGCTCCAATCGGCGATACCCGTGGCGCCCGCGCCGAGCACAAAAGCTTTCATGTCTTGCTAAAGATCAGCGAACAATTATTGCCGCCGAAACCGAAAGAGTTGGACAAAACATGTTTGAGAGTGCGGCGCTCAGCCGCGACGGCGATTCGCGACTTGAGCCGCGGGTCAACGCGAGTGGTGTTGAGCGTTCCCGGGATGAAGTCTTCGCGCAGGCAAAGCAGGCTGATGATTGCTTCCGAAATTCCCGCCGCGCCGAGCGCATGGCCGGTCCAGCCTTTGGTCGAGCTTATCGGTATGTCGCCGCCGAACAGTCGAAACACAGCGGCGTCTTCCGCCGCATCGTTTGCCCGCGTGGCGGTGCCGTGCAGATTGATGTAATCGATTTCCTCCGCCGCCAAGCCCGCGCGGCGCAGGGCTTCGCTCATCGCGAGGCAGGCGCCCTCCCCTTCGGGATGCGGCGATGACATGTGATGCGCGTCGGAAGATTCGCCGAAGCCCCAGAGCGCGAATTCGGCGCCGCCCTCCCGCGCCACGAGCGCAAACCCCGCGGCTTCCCCGATCGAAATTCCGTCCCGCTTTTCGTCACATGGACGGCACGGAAGACCTGACAGCAATTCGAGCGAATTGAAGCCGTAGAGTGTCGTTCCGCACAGCGTGTCGACTCCGCCGACGACGGCTGCGTCGCACAAACCCGAACGGATGAAGCGATAGGCATTGGCGAAGACTTTCGCCGATGACGAGCATGCGGTTGAGATCGCCGCGGCGGGCCCCTCCAAGCGTAGACTGCGCCGGACGAAGTCGGCGACCGAGAAAACGTTGTGGCTGCCGCGGTAGTTCAAGCTCGCGGGGAGCGATCCGTCGCCGGCGCGGCTGCGATACGCCCGTTCGGTTTCGAGAATTCCCGAAGTGCTCGTTCCGATGAGAACGGCGATTCTCGCCGCGCCGTATTTCGTTCTCGCGCGCGCCACCGCGTCTTCGAACCCGTCCTGTGCGAGACCGACCTGCGCGAGCCGATTGTTGCGGCAGTCGAACTCGCGCAACTCGGCCTTGACCGGTTTCTCCTCGAGTCCCTCGACCCGGCCGATGTAAGTCGCGAGCGGCGCTTCGTCGAAATCGTTAGGGCGTAAACCGGGCCGGCGGGTTTGCAACGCGGCTAGCGTCGCCTTGGCGCCGAGACCGAGGGGATTCGCGAGCGCAAAATGCGTGATGAAAAGCGGCTGCAATTGAGGCGGCAACAACGGTTGAGGCGAAATTGTAGCACTCTCAGTTCACCGGTCTTATACATCAGCGGTGCTAGAATTGGGCGGCGATGAAAGAGTCCTGCGATGTCCTGGTGATCGGAGGCGGGCCGGCGGGCTCGACCATTTCGGCGTTTCTCGCCGAACAGGGCTGGCAGGTGCAACTTCTCGAAAAAGACACACACCCCCGCTTTCACATCGGCGAATCGCTGTTGCCGATGAACCGCGAATTGTTCGCGCGCCTGGGAGTCGCCGAGGAAATCGCGCGAATTGGCGTCGTCAAAAGCGGCGCCGAATTCCACTCGATGGTCCACGGCAAAGCACAGACCTTTTATTTCGCCCACCAGCTCGAACCTGCGTACCGCTACGCCTATCAGGTGCGTCGCGCCGAATTCGATCACATTCTGCTCAGGAACTGCGCGGCGAAGGGGGCGGACGTTCGTGAACAGCATCGCGTCATCGAGATTGATTTTGCTTCGCGCAATCCCGTTGTCACCGCACTCGACTCAGCGGGCCGTCGGCATCTTTGGGAAACGCGCTTCGTCGTCGACGCGTCCGGGCGCGACACTTTTCTCGCCAATCGTTTCGACATCAAACGCAAAAACCGAAGACACGCCAGCGCGGCGCTCTTCGCGCATTTTAAAGGCGCCCAACGCTGGAGGGGGGAGGACGAAGGCAATATCAGCGTGTACTGGTTCGACCACGGCTGGATCTGGTTCATCCCGCTTAAGGACGACATCATGAGCGTCGGCGCGGTCTGCCGGCCCGCTTACCTCAAATCGCGCAAGAACGAGGTCGAACCTTTCTTCCTGCAAACGCTTCAATCGTGCCCGCTGGCAGCCGAACGCTTACGCGGCGCTACGCTCGCGTCGCCGGTCACCGCCACCGGCAACTATTCGTATCGCGCAACACGAATGTCGGGCGAACGCTACCTTATGATCGGCGATGCCTACGCCTTCGTCGATCCGGTTTTTTCTTCAGGGGTTTGGCTGGCGATGAACAGCGCCTGCAGAGGCGCCGAAGTTGTCGACGACTTCCTGCGCGGCCGCAAGCCCCAACGCCGGCGTGCTTTCGAGCGCAGCGTACGCCGCGGTTTGAGCGCTTTCACCTGGTTCATCTATCGCGTCAACACTCCCGCGCTGCGGCATTTGCTGCTCAATCCGAACAACCGCTTTCGTGTGGTCGAGGGCTTGCTGTCGCTGCTCGCGGGGGACATCTTCGGCAGAACGAAAGTTGCGCCGAGACTGTTTGCATTCAAGCTGATCTATTACGCGATGAACCTCAAAATGGCGCGACAAAGCTTCAAGGCCTACGTGCAACGCAAACAGAATGTCGCAAGCGCCGCGCGCTGACGCGCGAGTGCTTCACGCGCGCTACGTTTCCGCAGCGCAGGCCGGCGAGCTAGAGTCCAACGCGCTGCTCTGGGTGATGGATTATCACGCGCTCAATCGCGGCGGCACGGCGCTTCCCGCCATTCGAGTCAGTGTTCCGCAAGTCAACGAAGATCCCTTGCTCGAAATTTGGGAAGCTTCGCCGCCGCTGGAGCGCGGAGAAAAAAGCGGCATTAGATTCGCCTGCAACGGCGAAGTCCTGATGGGAGTCGTTGAGAGCGAAGCGGTTCTCTTGGAAACCCCGACTTATAACGCCATGTCGGCGATTCTGACCTTGCTCTCCGAGCTCGACTATCCCCACCTCCTTCGCATTTGGAATTTTTTCCCCGGAATCAACGAAGACGACATGCGGCTCGAGCGCTACAAGCGCTTCTGCGTCGGACGTCATCGCGCTTTTTCCGAAAAAGGAAGCGAGTTTACGCGCGACTTGCCCGCCGCCAGCGCGGTCGGCGCCAAGGCGGGGAATCTCGTGATCGTGTTTTTGGCCGGCAAGGCGCGCGGGCTGCCGCAGGAGAATCCGCGCCAGGTCGCGGCTTACCGCTATCCGCGGGAATACTCGCCAAAAAGCCCCGCTTTCGCCCGCGCGATGCTGGCGACGATCGGCGGCGAAACCCAGCTTTACATTTCGGGCACCGCCAGCATCGTCGGGCATGAGACGGCGCATGTGAACGATGTCGAGGGACAACTTGTCGAGACGCTCACCAACGTCGACTCGCTCATCGCCGCGACCGCGGAGCGCCATGCTCTCGCGATGGACCGGTTAAATCTAACTTTGCTCAAAGTCTATCTTCGGCGAGCGCAAGACTACCCGCTCGTGCGCGACAAACTCGAAAACGTCTTTGGCAGCTTTCCCATTCTCTATCTGCAAGCTGATATCTGCCGCGGCGATCTTCTGCTTGAGATCGAGGGAATCGCCCGGGTTTAAGCCGGCGGTGAAGGCGCCAGCGCCGCGGCACAAAACAACGCCAGCGCCGTACCGAGCGCGACGGTCGAGCCGATCGTGGAAAGCACCGGAGTCGCCGAAAAAGCGAGGCAGCCGAAAGCGCTCACGGTCGTTGCCCCGCAGACAACAAGTGAAGTCAGCGTCCGTCTCCCGTCATCTTCATCGCGCCCTCGCCGATTAAAAAAAAGCGCGTAGTTGACTCCCACCCCGACAACGAGAAGCAGCGACACGAGATGGAAAAGCGTGAGCCGTTGTCCGACGAGGAGCAGAAGCGCGAGGGCGATCGCAGTCGCGGCCGCGACGGGGGCGAACACACGCGCGGCTTCGCCCAAACTTTTCAGGCCAAGCCAAAGCAGCGCCGCGATCAAAGCCAACCCGGCGGCGACATACGTTAGCGACTCCGCCCGATAACTCGCGACCATTTCGTCCGATTCGCGCTTGAGATCGACCAGCCGCACGTCTTTTTCCTCGGCCACGGCGCGCGCAAGCTGCGCCGGATCGAGCACTCCGGCGAGCGGCGCCAGCGCGTACCAGCGATTGCCTTCCTCGAAAAGCAAGGAATTGACTTTCAGCGCGAGCGCCGATCCCGCGAGATCGGGTGCGTCGATGAGGTCACCTTCTTTCGCGTGCGCGACATCGGCAAGGAAAGGCGCGAAAAGACCCTGACGAAACGGCAATCCCGCCAACGCCTGCGCGAGATTGGATTCGAGCATTTCCTTCTCGGGCAGTGCCGCTCGCCGAGTCGCCTGCGCTTTTTCGCTCGGCAGGATCGTTGCCGCGATCTCATAAGCTGAAACGATTTCGCGCTCAACGAGACTCTGCAGCCAGGCAATTTTTTTTTCGCTCCGCTGCAAGGCTTCTTCTCGCCTCGCGCCCTCGAAAACGATGAGATGCCGCACATCGGGTGCGCCCATTTCCGAGCGCAGTTGCCCATCGAGACGTTTCATCTCCTCGCTCACCGGGCTCAAGTTCGCGATGTCGTCGTCCCAAAGGCGGTCGTGCTTGAACGCGATCACCGCAAGCGAGGCTGCGGCCAAAACCCAAACCACGCCAGCTCCCCGTCGCGCAATCGGCAGCGCGGCAATAACCCGCGCGGGTATGAGCCTGACTGTGACAGGTTTACGCGCCAGCGCGGGAAGCACAAAGCGCGTGACCATTCCCGCCGCGGCGACGCCGGCAACCGTGAGCAAACCGAGCTGCGAAAGCCCGGCGAAGCTCGACATCAACAGCGCGAATGCGCCGAACACCGTGGTCATAACTGCGAGCCCGAGCGTCGGGCCAATGCGCCGCAACGTTTCAGTCAGAGTCTCCGACGTCGCTCTCTGAGTGAACACGTAAGTGGGGTAGTCAACGGTTTCGCCAATCAAGGTCGCGCCGAATCCCAAAGTCAATCCATGCACAAAGCCGAAGCCGAGAGCGACCGCGGCGAAGCCAACGACGAGTCCGCTCAAAGCGGGAAGCGCGGTCAAAAAAACCGGAAGAAAGTCGCGATAAACGCTGAAAAGAATCGCGACGACAATCGCAGTCGCCGCGAGCGCCAAGCGCCACGCTTCGGCTTCGATCGTGGTCCGCGCCTCTTGCGCGAACACGCCAGGGCCGGTCAGCAGGAGTTCCGCACTGCCTTGAGCTTCCGCCGCTGCGGAAAAAGCCTGCTTGATCCCGTCGATCGCGTAGTGTTGTGCATTGAGATCTGAACCCGGCGCCAAGGTCTCGGCAAGGATGAGCGCCCGCTTTCCGTCGCGCGAAAACCAGACTCCGCCTTGAATCGCTCGTGCACGCTCGCCGCCGAACTGTTTCACGATCTCGAAAAACTCATTCGTCGGATCTCTGGGAAGGGTGTCTTTCACAAATGCCGCCGCGGGAGAACCGAGCAAACTTAAGTTTTCTTCGAGCGAGCGGCGAAGTTCATCCACGCTGAATCGCTTCGCGCTCACCGCCGGAGACAACAGATAACGATTGCGCAGGAGAAACTCACGTTCTTTTTCGAAGCGCTCGCCCTCGCCGTTATCCACGACCCCGAACAAACCGCTCGCCCGCAAGTTTGCCGCGAGCGCGGCGCTTAATCTTGCGAGCACCGGCGGCTCGGTTCCTTCGATTGCAATCAATACGAGGCGGCCGGCCACGCCGTGCTGAAGTTGTTGTAGCAAGAGCTCTTGCGCCGGAGTTGCGGCTCTGGGAAGAAACGCCGTGAGATCGGTTTTGACCTGCGCGCGATGCGCCGTCCATCCGCACAAAATCAACAGCGCCGCCCAAAGCGCGACGCGAAGGCTCATGAAAGCTTTTCGTTCAGCACCATGATCGAGCGGTCGCCACCCGTCTCGAAGATTTCGACTTGCACGATATGCTCGTTCTGGCCCGAGAGCACGATCGCTTTGAGATGCTTGCGCGCGGCGGAGTCGTTCGGTTTCAAAGTGAGCGTCCAGGCGTCGGCGCTGCCGGTGAGATCGAGCTGGTAATGGCGTTCGAGTGCACGCAGATCACCCGCGCGCGCCGCGCGAATGCTTTCGACAAATGCGCGAAGCAGCGGCTGCTGCTCGAGAGTGAGCGTTCTCCTTTTGCCTTTCGCTTCGATGGTCAAGGTGTTGCCGTCGAGAACGAAACGCTCGCTTTGGGGAGAGAGCACGTTCTTCTCCAGCCGGTCCGGGCGTGCGTACGAGAGCGTTCCGGACAACACCAGAGGCTTATCGAGCAGCGCGATATGTTTGGTTTCGGTGAAACGCGCGTCGCTCTTCTCGACTCGCGCCAGTGTATCCATGAGCTCGTGCACGTCAAAAGCGTAAACGTTGGCGCTCATCATGACGAGCGCCATACCAACGGCCCTAACGATCCCAGAAATCATAAAAGTTGAACCAGTTGTAAGGCGCTTCTCGAGCAGTGTGCTCGAGCCGCGCGACGTAGCGTCCGATGAACGAATCGAGCGAGCCGGATTCGATGCGATCGGCGAATGGCTCGAAGACGACCTCGTAGCGTTGCTCTCCCCGATACAGACCGAAGAACAGCACCACCGGGACATTCAGGATCGCCGCGACCTTGAACGGTCCGTAGGGAAACCGCGCGGGGCTTCCAAGAAAATTACACTCACTCGTTTCGCCATTGGCAAAAGTCCGGTCGCCGAGCATTCCGACGATTTCGTTGCGCTCGAGACACTCTTTGACCTGCAGCAAGGTTTCGGGTTTTCCGGGCGGAATCACTCTGGGCTCGAACTGGGAATTGAGACGCTTCAGCACTAGGTTGACGTTCCCGGTTTCGTGCATGACCACGCTGATCGCGTATTTTCTTGCGCCAAGCGCGCGCAGAACATCGAAACTGCCGAGATGTGATCCGAGGAGGACACAGCCTCGGCCGCGCGAAAGCGCCACCGTCAGCGCATTCTCGCCTTTAACCTTGATTTCGAATTGATCCAGCCTGCCTGATAGCAGATAAACGCGGTCGTGGACCGTGGCGGCGAACGTGTGATAGTGGCGAAAGACTTCGCGGAATCCGGCTTTTCTTCGCAAAACGCGCGCAAGATAAGAGCGCGACGCCGACCGCGCCGTGCGCGAAAACAGAACGAAATACAGACAGATTGGAGTGAGCAGGACGCGTCCCGCGGCGTGTCCAAGATTGAGCGTGATCCAGGCAATTAACTCCATCGCGAACCGCGAGCCGCGCTCAGGCTGCGCGAGCCAAATCCCGTTCATCCGCGCTTTCATCCGCGTTCCAGTTCGACGGCGCCGGTCGCGATCGTTTTCTTCTCGCTCACGATGGTGAAGCGAAGAAGACGCGCTTCGCTTTTTTCGAGCGTGATGACGAAATCTCTTTCGGGAAGAAGCGGAGACGTGAATTTCACATTCGGCCAGCCAGTCACCCGCGCGGCGAATTCGCCTGTAACCGCGCGCTCAACTTCACACAAGAGTACGACGCCGGGAACAATGGGCCGTCCGGGAAAGTGTCCAGCGAGCGAGGGATGATCGGCGGCGATTCGCCGCGTGAAGCGCATCAGTCCGCCGCGGCGGCAGTCGCGAGCCGAACGAGATCTTCTCTCGGAAGTTTGCCCGTCGAATTACGCGGCAGCGAATCGAGAATAAGCAGCGGACGCGGCAGGAAGGCGCTATCGATCCGCGTTCTCAAATGCCCGATCAAGGCCCGCGAGGTCATTCCCGGCGCGACCGCGAACGCGATCAGCCGCTGCGCGCCTTCGGGAAAGTAGAAAACTCCGTCGCGCACTCCGGGGATGCGATTCAATTCGCTGTTCAATGCCGCGAGCGACGCACGCTTGCCGGCGATTTTTACCATGTCGCCCGTGCGGCCGAGAAAGGCGAATTCGGTTTCGCTCAAGACCTCGATGCGATCGGGCAGCTTGATCGGGTGGGGCAACTTTCCGCCAAGCAACCACACGTCCTCGCCCGCCTGCGCGATTCGCGTCCGCGCGCAGGTGGTGAACGCTTCTCCCGGGCGGCGAGTCGCGACCGTCCCGGCTTCGGTACAACCATAGATCTCGAAAAGCGGCGCGGCATAACGCGCCTCGATCAGCCGCCCAAGCTCGGACGCGAGCGGCATCGTTGCGCAAATCACGCCGGTGAGCGGCGAAAGGTGGGCATCGTCATCGAGGCACGCCTTGATGTGAAACGGCGTCGTCGCCAGCCAGCGCGGAGCGGGAATCTCTTTCAGCGCGGCATCGATATCGGCGGGGGTAAGCGGATGGCCGGAGTGGAGTGCGCCTCCCGTCTGCAGCGGCAACATGATCGTCGTCTCCAGGCCATACATATGCTGTGGCGGTATGGTCCCGGCGATATTCTGCCCCGGCGAAAAATTGAAACGCTCGGCGGTCGCAACGGCGGTGACAACAAGCGATTCGAAGGTTTTCACATGCGGCGCGGGATCACCCGTGCTTCCGGACGTGAAGGCGATGATTGCCGGCTTATCGCCGGAAAATCTTGGCATGGTCACCGAGCGGCGGGCGGGAACGTAGCCTACTTCGATAACTTCGAGTCCGGCAGTCTCGCATGGCTGGTCGACGAGGCAATAAGCCGGCTGATGACGGGCATGGATCTGGCGCAAAAAATGGTCGTTGCGGCCGGGAGGAAGCAGGCTTACCTGCCCGCGCATCAGCGCCGCGGCGAATCCGAGCAGGAAATGATAACGATCAACGCACAGGTTAAAGACGTAAGGCGCAGCGGGAAGCCGCGACGCTAGATGCTCGGCGCTGCCAAGGAATTCGGCCACCGAAATACTGGCGCCGCCGTGCCAGGCGATCGCGCTGTCTAGGCAGCCGTAGCGGCCGAGCGGAAACTTCACCGGTTGAGCGCGCCCAACTCGCGGATGCGGCGAATGACTCGCCACGGGCTCGTATGCTCGTACTGCGGATAACGAATGCGCCGGTAGACGTGCTCACCGAAAAACAGCACGGCAACCGGAACGTAGCCCAAAACCAGTCCGGCAAGATTCGCTATAAGAGCGAAATAGAGCGAAGTCGCTCCGAGCGCGAGAAACATCAGCGCCCAGACCAAGGTCAGGCGGCGAGTGTAACGCGCAAGCTCGGCGTCGAGCGCACCGCGCTCGAGCCGGGCGATCCGCGAAATAATCGGCTCGCGGCCGCGCCGAAGCGTGCGCGCGAACACCCAAAAAAGCGCGAGATGGACGATTACCGGAAATCCGCGAAGTGCCCACGCAGGATGTAGGACGGCGGCGCCAAGCAGCAAGCATGCGAGCGCCATCCGTAGCATGTTATTTCACGCGCCGCGCGGAGACGTGCGCCGTCAACGCCGAAAGCGAAGAAAAAATTTGCGCGTTGCCGGCATCGTTCGAGCGCAGTTGAAAGCCGTATTTTTTCGAGATGGCGAGCGCCATTTCCAGAAGATCAATGGAATCGAGCCCGAGACCTTCGCCGAACAAAGGCTGCTTGGGATCGATCTCCTCGGGGGTAATCTCGAGGTTGACCGCTTCCGCGATCAACCCCGCGACTTCCCTTTCGAGTTCAGTCTGTTCCGCCACTCAAGTTTTGCCGAAAGCTCAAATGCCGCTCAGTTGCGCCTGTATTCTGCGGTCGAGGTTCTGCACCCAGCTATTGTAGTTTTTGTGGATCGTGCTGCCGTTGTAATTGAGGTTGCTGCTGTCCTTGTACGCGATGTCGTACTTTTTGCTGTCGTAGGTGATATCGACGATCGCCTGATGCGAGCGCAAGTTGAGCGTGCCGATCATGTGCCCAGGTTTCACATCCTTCATTTGCCAGCCGAGATTGATTCCGGCGGTCTTGATCGCCTTGCCGACGTCGTCGAGCGACGCTTTGGCGGTGTTCGTGTTGACCGGCGAACCGCTGACGCTGTAAACAGGCGCCGCGGTGCATGCCACGACGAAAACCAATGCCGCAAGCGCGGCAAACCCATTGCGCACAATTGTAGTCATCTTTTCCCCTTTAGATTGACGTGCCTCTGCGCGAGGCGAAGGAAAATTCTATTGGCCGCGCGCGAATATTTCAAGCAAATAATTAGGAATGAGAACTAAATGACTCACACTAAAGTAGTTAACCTTACATAGCGCTAAGCCCTAAGTCCTCAGTTTTAGACGGTGAAGCTTTCGCCGCAGCCGCATTCGCCTTTGACGTTCGGATTATCGAACTTGAACTTCTCGCTCAAACCTTCGCGGACAAAATCGAGCGTTGTTCCATCCAGGTAAGGCAAACTTTTTTGATCGACGAGGACGGCAACGCCCAAACTTTCGAAACGCACGTCGTCGCTTTTCGCTTCTTCCGCGTAGTCGAGATGATAGGCGAGACCCGAACAGCCAACCGTCTTGACGCCGAGCCTAAGCCCGATCCCCCGGCGTCGCTTTTCCAGCGATTTTTTCACTTGCGCAGCCGCTTTTTCAGTCAAAGTAATCATATCGTCATTGCCGTTAAATTTTGCAAACGTGCCAGTATAGCTTTAAGCGTGCTCAGGAAACTCATGATCTCGTCCGGCGTGTTGCCTCTGCCCAAACTCACGCGCACCGCGCCCTGTGCGATTTCGTCCGGGACGTCCATCGCGGCAAGCACTTCGCTCGAGCCTTGCTTCATGCTCGAGCAGGCGGCGCCGCTGGCGACCGCGAACCCGAGCTTGTCCAGTTCGACCACAAGAGTTTCGCCAAAAATTCCTGGAATCGAAAAGTAGCTCGTATTGGGAAGACGCTTCGCGCTCGCGCCGAAGATCACCGCGTTCAATTCGCGCAGTTTGAGTTCGAGCTGATCACGAAGCGGCCGCAGGCGCGCGTCGCACTCGCTCAAGTTCGCTTCGGCAATTTCGCACGACGCACCGAAACCGACGATCGCGGGAACGTTGAGCGTGCCAGAACGCATTCCGCGTTCGTGCCCCCCGCCCGCAAGCAGCGGTTTCAACTCGATCCGTTTGTCGAGAATGAGCGCGCCGGCGCCTTTCGGTCCGTAAACCTTATGCGCCGAAAGCGACATCGCGTGCACATTGAGTTTGCCGAAATCAACCGCGATCTTGCCGAGCGCCTGCACGGCGTCGGTGTGCACGATCGCGCCCTTGGCGCGCGCGGCTCCAGCGATCGTCGCCACGTCCTGGATCACCCCGGTCTCGTTGTTCGCGAGCATCGCGGAAACGATGCCGGTTCCCTGCGCAAGCGCCATGTCGAGGTCGCGCATGTCGACGCGGCCCTCTCCATCGACCGCAAGCTTGCGTACTTTCCATCCGCGGTTCTTGAGGTTCTCCGCCGGTTTCGCGACGCAAGGGTGTTCGACGGCCGAGACAGCGGCTTGCGTCGGCTTGAGCGATTCAGCCGCGCCGCGGATGAAAAAGTTGTTGGCTTCGGTGCCGCCGGAAGTGAAAATGATCTGAGCGGGTTGGGCGTTCACCGCATGCGCAACCTGTTCGCGCGCGCGTTCGACGGCCTTATGCGCGGCAGTGCCGAACTCGTGGCGGCTCGCCGCGTTGCCGAAGTGCTGCTTGAAAAAAGGCAGCATCGCTTCGAGAACGCGTTGGTCGAGCGGTGTGGTGGCGTTGTGGTCTAAATAAATCACAAGAACCTATCTCATGAACCCGCGCATGTGCGACGGAGGTGATTTGGGTGAAGGGCTAGGCGCGAGCGACGCGATTTGGTCATTCCAAATAAGGAGCGAGTAACACCGCCCTTCGCCCGGTGCAGGCGCTTGCGCCTGCACGCGTGCGAAAGCCCCAGGGATGCGCAACGGCGGCAGCCGTTGCTCAGC
>JBOIGA010000003.1:15921-41418 GCA_050741875.1 Burkholderiales bacterium | reverse complement strand
GAGCCGGAAGAATTTTCCGCCTGGTTATCGCGAATGGGTGTGGATGAAACGAAAGTGGTCGTTGCCTACGATGCTTTGAACGCGATGTTTGCCGCGCGCTTGTGGTGGATGTTGAAATGGCTTGGCCACAACAACGCCGCGGTTCTCGACGGAGGATTCAAGCGCTGGCTCGCGCTGGGATTGCCGGTGACCGCGGAACTCCCGCGGATTATTCCGGCCTCGTTCAAAGCAAGCGTTCAGGACACCAAAGTTGATTCGCGCTACATCGAGGAGCGGCTGCATCGACCTGAATGCGTCGTCATAGATGCGCGCTCGCCCGAACGTTTTCGAGGCATCGGCGAGACGCTCGATCCCGTCGGCGGCCACATTCCCGGAGCGCGTAACCACTTCTTCATGAACAACCTCGACGAGCACGGCCGTTTCAAGAGCCGCGATGCCCTGCGCGCGAGTTTCGGCCAATCAACCGGCGGAGCACCGCCCGAGAACGTCGTCCATCAATGCGGCTCGGGAGTAACGGCGTGTCACAACTTACTGGCAATGGAAACCGCCGGGTTACTCGGATCGAAGCTTTATCCGGGATCGTGGAGCGAGTGGTGCAGTGAACCGTCTCGGCCGATTAGCCGCGATTGAAAGACATTCGCCTTATTGCTCCCTGGCCAGAATAGGCGGATTGAGCGCGAAATAGCGTTTGATTCCGCTCCAGATCGCCTCGGCCATCTTGTCCTGGTACGAATCGTCCTTGAGCCGGCGCTCTTCGTCGGGATTGGTGATGAACGCGGTTTCGACCAGAATCGAGGGAATGTCGGGGGCTTTCAACACCGCAAAGCCCGCCTGTTCGATCTCGCCCCGATGCAGCGTGTTGATTTCGCCGACCGTCGAGAGCACCGCGCGCGCAAGCTTCAGACTGTCGTTGATCGTCGCGGTTTGAGACAGATCGAGCAAGGTCTGTTTCAAGTACTGATCTTGAATGTCAATATTGACGCCGCCGATCAAGTCGGCATCGTTCTCCTGTTTGGCCAGCCAACTGGCCGCGGCGGAAGTCGCGCCGCGCTCGGACAGCGCGAACACCGAAGAACCTCGCGCGCGCGGTTTGACGAAAGCATCGGCGTGGATGGATACAAAAAGATCGGCCTTGATCGCCCTCGCTTTGGCGACGCGTGCGTGCAGCGGCACAAAATAATCGCCGTCCCGGATCAGAACGCCGCGAAAATTCGACTCCGAATCCACCTTGCTTTTCAGCTTGCGAGCGATGGTCAAGGTGACGTCTTTCTCGAAGAGACCACTCCTGCCTCGCGCTCCCGGATCTTCGCCGCCGTGTCCGGGGTCAATCGCAATGAGAAGCGGGCGCGGTTGCGTCTCCGCCCCTGGCAAGGCCGGGCGCTCGCCGATCTGATTTCGCAGCAGCAGCGCCATCAGCGGGTCGGGCGGTTCGACCGGATAGATATCGAGAACGAGGCGATGGCGATATTGGCCGACGGGCTCGAGCGTGAACACCTGTGGTTTGACCGCTGTTTTTACATTGAGCACGACGCGCACAACACTCTGCTTGAAACGCGCGATTCGCATCGCCTGCACGTAGAGATCGTCCTCGGCCACCTTGCCTGCCAACGCGGCCAGGTCTTTGCCAAGTTCGACGCTTTCAAGGTCGAGGACGACGCGCTCGGGTTGTTTGATTGTGAAAACGTTGTGCGCAATCGGCGTGTCGGATTCGATGGTCAGGCGCGTGTATTCGGGGCCGGGCCAGATGCGCGTGGCGACGATCCTGCTTTGCGCGTGGGCCAGAGAGGCGAAGAGCAGCAGCGACAACCCGACGAAGCGAATTAGATTTCGCTTAAACACTGCTTTCCCCGCTCCGTTTCAGCCGAAATGACAACCTCGCGTCCACTCGGCGCGTGCTGCAAAAATATTGTGATGTCCGCGCCCGGAAGCCTCCCCGCGTTCTCCGGCCACTCGATCAAGCACACGCTGCCGGAGGTGAAATGTTCTTCGAACCCCGCGTCTTTCCATTCGAGAGGATCGCGCAGGCGGTAAAAATCGAAGTGGGAGAAGTGTAGACCAGAAATTTCGTAGAGTTCAACCAGATTGAACGTGGGACTCTTGACGTACCCATGAAATCCAAGCGCTCGCAACACTCCGCGAACCAGAGTCGTTTTTCCCGCGCCCAGGTCGCCGCGAAGAAAAATGATGAGTCCGGGACGAATCACTCGGGCCAGAACCCCTCCGAGTTCGAGCGTCGCGTTGGCGTCGGGCAGATGGCGTTCGATACGGCCACGCTTTACCATTTGCGCCATGCATGATGAATCAAAATTCGCGGACCTCGCTCTCCGCATCAAAGCGTGGGGGAGAGAGCTCGGCTTCGAGCATATCGGCATCAGCGGGATTGAACTCGGTGAAGCCGAGGCGCGGCTCATGGAGTGGCTCGACCAAGGCTTTCATGGCGAAATGGATTATATGGCGAAACACGGGTTGAAGCGTTCGCGCCCGCACGAACTGCACGCGGGGACCCTGCGAGTGATTTCGGCGCGCATGAATTATTCGCCGCGAGCGAAAGACAGTTGGCAAGTCATTCGCGACGGCGAGCGCGCTTTCATTTCGCGCTACGCCTTGGGCCGCGATTATCACAGAGTGGTGCGATGGCGTCTGCGAAGACTCGCGGACAAAATCACAGGCGGAATCGGGAGGTTTAACTACCGAATCTTCAGCGACAGTGCACCGGTGATGGAGGTGGAGCTCGCGGCTCGCGCCGGATTGGGTTGGCGCGGCAAACATACTCTGCTTTTGGACCGCGACGCGGGATCGTATTTTTTTCTAGGTGAAATCTACACTGACCTGCCGCTTCCCGCGGACGAGCCTCGATCCGAGCACTGCGGGAGCTGCGAAAAATGCCTCGATGTTTGTCCCACGCGTGCGATCGTCGCGCCTTATCGGCTCGACGCCCGCCGCTGTATCTCCTATCTCACGATCGAGCACAAGGGCAGCATTCCCATCGAACTTCGTCCGCTCATCGGCAACCGCGTCTACGGCTGCGACGACTGTCAGCTCGTCTGTCCCTGGAACAAATTCGCCAAGCCGTCAGCCGAAGACGATTTTCAAGTGCGGAATGGGCTCGACGATGTGACGCTCACCGAGCTTTTCTCCTGGAACGAGAGCGAGTTTCACGACCGGCTCGCCGACAGCCCGATCCATCGCATTGGCTACGAGCGCTGGCTGCGCAATCTTGCGGTAGGCCTCGGCAACTCGTCCAACTCCCATACCGCGGTTCCCGCTCTCGCTTCTCGGCGCGACCATGCTTCACCACTCGTGCGCGAACACGTCGAATGGGCGCTTGAGCGGCATCGACGCATGGGACGGGATTTAGAGATTGAACTCAATCCTCAATCCTGAATCTGGAATCCTGCTCTTATGAACGCTATCGAAGTTTCGAACTTGACCAAACGCTACAATGGCATCGCCGCGGTGGACGATATCGCTTTTCGCGTGCAAGTCGGCAGCACGTGCGCGCTTCTCGGTGGGAACGGTGCGGGCAAGACCACGACGATTTCGATGCTTCTCGGGCTGCTCTTGCCCGACACGGGAAAGATCACTGTCCTCGGCGAGGACATGCTTCAGCATCGGTACCGTGCTTTGCCGCGGATGAATTTCACCTCGCCCTACGTGGACCTGCCAAAGCGCCTTTCGGTCGCCGAAAACCTCGCGGTCTACGCGCGGCTCTACGGGATCAAGAAGCGCAAACAACGCATCGGGGAGCTTGCCGACGAGTTAGAGCTAGGCGCGTTTCTCGGGCGGGCTTACGGCACACTTTCGGCTGGACAAAAGACTCGAGTGGCTTTAGGGAAAGCCTTACTCAACAACCCCGATCTTCTGCTGCTCGACGAGCCCACCGCGTCACTCGATCCCGATGCCGGCGATCGCATCCGTCAATATCTTGCCGACTACCAGAGACGCCGCGGCGCGACGATGTTGCTCGCTTCGCACAACATGCAGGAAGTGGAGCGCATGTGCGACTGGGTGCTGATGATGCGCGAAGGCAAGATCGTTGACCGTGGCCGGCCTATCGAACTCATCTCGCGCTACGGGCGCAAGGACATGGAGCAGGTGTTTCTCGATATCGCCCGAAAACGCGAGCGGGTGGCGTGACACACTTCTCCGCCGGGCGCATCTACGCGATGGTGCTGCGCCACGTCTACCTCATGCGCAAATCGTGGCCGCGCCTGCTCGAGCTCGCTTACTGGCCTTCCGTGCAGATGATCCTATGGGGTTTCATCGCCAAGTTTTTAGTGGCACAAAGCGAGTGGGTCGCGCAGGCGCCCGGACTGTTGATCGCCGCGGTACTTCTATGGGACGTGCTCTTTCGCAGCCAGCTCGGCGTCAGCTTGACTTTCTTCGAGGAGATGTATTCGCGCAATCTCGGCCAGCTTTTTGTCAGCCCCTTGCGGCCCTATGAGCTGGTTGTTTCCCAGCTCGTCATCAGTTTGCTGCGCACGCTTGTTGGAGTCGGCGCGGCGGCGCTGCTGGCGATTCCGCTTTATCATTTTTCCGTTTTCGATCTTGGGTTCGCATTGATCGCTTTTTTCACCAATCTTATGATCATGGGTTGGGCCGTCGGCCTCATCGTTTCGGCGCTGGTGCTGCGCTATGGTCTGGGCGCGGAGACATTCGCCTGGGCGGCGATTTTCGCTGTCGCGCCGGTCTCAGGCGTCTACTACCCGATCGAAGTATTGCCGGAGTGGCTGCAGCCTATAGCCTGGGCGCTGCCATCGAGCTATGTGTTCGAGGGAATGCGCGCGGTGATGATCGAGGGACTCTTTCGCGGCGATCTTCTACTTCGCGCGATAGGCTTGAATGCAATTTACATTGTAGCCGGAGCGGCGGTTTTTCTCGCCGCGCATCACGCCGCGCGGCGGCGCGGTTTGCTCTTGCAGATCGGAGAATGAAACGCTTGTCGCTGGTCAGAGTATTTCAAAACGTTTGTTGCCGCCTAATCGGTAGTGTTCGAAGTCTTTTGAGTCAGTGGTGAGAAATAGGAAATCGTCGCAGATGGAGACGCTGTTGTAATGGCTCTAAGGCGCGCATCGAACCGCGGATTAGGATGCGCTTGCTTTCAGTTTCGCGGCAATGCGGCTGAATTGTTCGAGCGCGGCTTCCAGATCATCGGCGATCTCCGCCGCGATCATGTCTGGCGCTGGAAGGGAATCCATGTCGGTCAAACTCTTGTCCTTGATCCAGAATAAATCAAGGCTCAGCTTGTCGCGCTTGAGCAATTCTTCGTAGTCATAGCAGCGCCAGCGGCCCTCGGGGTCGTCCTCGTTCCATGTCTGCTCGCGTTCGTGCATGCCCCGGCTTGAAGCAGACGACGAACTCGTCGAAATCTGCGCGCTGGATCGGCTTTTGTTTCAGCGTGAAGTGCAGGTTGGTGCGAAGGTCGTAGACCCAAAGCTTGTCGGTCCATGCTTCCGCGCGCCCTTCTTTCTTATCGAAGAAGATCACGTTGGCCTTTACGCCCGGCGAATACCAGATCCCGGTCGGGAGCCGTAGCAGCGTGTGAACACGGCATTTCTGTAGCAGATTGCGACGCACTTTCTCGCCCGCGCCCCTTTCGAACAAAACGTTGTCCGGCACTACCATTGCGCCACGGCCGTCGATCCGAAGCAGCGTGTAGATGTGCTGCACGAAGTTGAGTTGCTTGTTACTGGTGGAAGTCCAGAAATCCTCGCGCACGATGATCTGGTCTTCCTTCTCGGTGTCGCCTGCCTCGTTCACGAACAGCAGGCTCTGCTTTTTGCCGAAGGGCGGATTGGCGAGGACCATCGAATATTCCTTGCCCCACGGCGCGGCCAGGCTGTCATGCCCCGTATGCACCACTACCTTGTCGCCGCCAATGCCGTGCAAATGCAGGTTCATCGCGCACATGCGGCCGACCTTGGGCGAAAGCTCCATGCCCTCGACCAGTTCCTCCTGCAGCGCGCGCTTCTCGTCGCGGTCGAGGTCGCGCTCGAAGCGTTCGAGTACGTAGTTATAGGCGTTGAAAAGAAAACCACCGGTGCCTGCCGCCGGATCGCATATTCGGTCTTGCGGGGTCGGCTGCGTCACCTCGCACATCGCCTGGATCACCGGCCGTGGCGTGAAATACTGGCCGGCGCCGCGCGACGATTCCTGCGCCGAGCGCGAGAGCAGTTCCTCGTAAATCGTCCCCTTTACATCTACCGACAGCGAAAGCCAGTCCACCTTGTCGAGCAGGTTGACGATGAGTTGCTTCAAGAGCGCTGGATTGTGAATCTCGCAGCGTGCGCCCTTGAAGATCACGCCGAGCATTCCGGTTTCACGGATAGCTTTTCCAGAATGTCGCGATATTTGTCCTCAAGCACCGCGCCATCGAGCGGCAGCAAGGCCTTCCATCCCAGTTCGCGCGGAACGATGGGTGCCTTGTTGTGCGGCGGCTCGGTAAGCTGGTCGGCCATCTTGAGGAACAGCAGCAGCGTCAGTTGCTCAACGTATTCGAAGCAAGATAATCCCGCGTCCTGCAGGACACCCGCGTAGCTCCACGCCCGTTTACCGATTTGGGATGCATCCATGCGATCAGCCTAGCTGTTTGAGAAACCCCGCGGGCGAAAGCGCGCGCACCGGCGAACGGCGGAAGTCGGAAACGTTGCGCGTCACGATTGCGTCCGCGCCCCATGCGAGCGCGGCGGCGACTTGAAACGCATCTTCGATATCGGAAATCGGCAGTGCAAGCGCGCGGCGCGCATCGGCGGTTGCGACCGGGGCGACTTCAACGATGTGCAACAGGCGTTCCAGGAACGGTCGGCCACCGCCTTTGAGCAGGTAAGCGCAATTGGTCAGCGTATGCCAGGCGACCGCGGCCGCGCCCCCAGCCTCGGCCCAGCGCAATACATCGGCGCTGGCGACAACATACGGTTCGCGGGCCAGCGCCACGTCCAGCAGAATATCGGTATCGAACAGCGCCCTCACCGACGGCGGGCGATGTGCCGGGCGTGCAGGGCGTCGTACAGCGGGTCGGCGCCCGGCTTCACCGCGCGCAGCCTGGCCGAGCCGAGCATGTCATCGACTAACGAGCCACGCCCCTTTGTGCTCTGATGCGTGCGGAAAAACTCCTCGATCAAGCCGGAAACGGTAGTGCGCCGCGCCCGCGCCACTTGCTTCGCGTGAGCGTGAACGTCGGGATCGAGTGTGATGGTGACGCGGGTTTTCATGAGTATGCATCGTAACGGTGATGATGCATACGGTCAAGTCAGGGCCTTGCGGAAAGGGGTCCTCGGCTCGATGTCTTGCGCGACTTTCGTGCGCGGCTTTGTTTACGCGCGGTAGGGGCGGTAGTAGTACGCGCAGCGCGCTCGGCGGCGATGCGTTTCAGCAACTCTGAAGCGGGTTCGTCGTTCGGGTCCTGCGGCACCAGCTTGCCGATGAAGGCATGGCGCAGGATCGACTGGCGGAGCGCCTGCGCGCTCGCGAGCTTGGCGTCGAGGTCGGCTTCGACGTGGTCGATGACCGAGAGCTGGTCTTCCACGGCTTCGACGATGGCTTCTTGTTCGTCCGTTGGCGGCAATGCGAGGGGGAGCTTCTCAATCTTGCCGATGCTGAGCGTATACAGACCGCTTGTTGAACTTGCTACCCATTGAATAGCCTTCTGCCCATCTGGTGAGTTCAAGAATAGATTGACATATTTTGGAATGACCCCCGCCAGCGGCCTGACGCGGATGATGTGATTCTGGTGTACACAATCGTCCACCTCGCCGCACCACATCGCGCACCTTCCTATTTCGGTACGGCTGCCGTTTCCTTCGACGATGAGGAGGTCACCCGGCTGGAGGCGCAGCCGTTCAAGTTCTTCATGGGTCAACTCAAAGCGATGTAACTCGCTTAGGTCAAGCGAACCGCGATGGACGTTCGCAACCCGAAGGTATGGATAGTGATTCTTGGTCGGCTTCCGGCTTGGCGACTTCTGCAGTCCTCCTTGCGTTTCTCCGATCTGGTCGAAGGACACCCAGCGTCAACTCGCCGGTAGCTCTGACTGATTTGTAGTGTCCGGTGCAACGGGTTCCTTATATCTCGCCTTCCAGTTTTTGGGCGGCCCCTGACCCTTGTCTTTGAACTTGTGGAGCTGCTCTTCCTCCCAGCCGCGGCGGCGTTCGCCGAGGATGCGCTTGAACAGTTCGGGGGCGGGCTCGGTGTGCGGATGTTGCGCGCGCCATTCGGCGGTGAGCGCTCCTTCGACCGCCGCCTTGAGCACGGAGGCCCTATAGAGCTTCAGCTTGCCGCGCACCCGCTCCAGCGTCACGACGGCGGCGTCGAGGTCGGAGAACAGTTCGTCGAGGTCGTCGGCGATTCGTTGTTGCTCGTTGAGAGGCGGAACGGGGACTGGAATGCGAGAAGCATTGGCGCCCGAGATCTCAAGGAACGTCGTTCCGCTCGCCAGCTTGACCGCGAGCGGCTTCGCGTAGTGAAGGTAGTGGTACGGCGAAGTCGGAAACGAGGCCGCCTGATAGTACGAAGCTCTTGAAGCCCTGGTTCGTGCAAACGGGGTTCGCTGCGATCGCGACATAGCCGATGGGCGCCCGCGAACTGAACAAGATGCTGCCCGCTGCGATAAGGCGGGCGCCGGAGCTGTTATAGCCGGCTTGCGTAAGGTTTCTCGCTCCACCCGAAATGCGCTTCGCCGTGTAGCCAGACAGGTCGGCCGGTGTCAGCCACGGAATGTCGCCGCCAAAGTTTCCGGGGCGCTTGGTGTTCGGCGTGCCACCGCCGACGACCGAGGCGATGTCGCCCATATGTGTCCATTGCCACGTCGGCGGAACAGCCCAAGGCCACCTCACGCCGCCAACCTCTCATTCAACTCATCCATCAGCGGCTTCAACTTCTCCCCGAACAGCGCATGCGCGCGGCCGAGGCTGCCGTGCTGGCCGAACCAGCCGGTCTCGAAGTCCTCCGGCTCGATCGCGAGGCTGGTGGCAATGTGCTCCGCCATGCGGTCGAGCCATTCACGTTGCTCTACGGAGAATGTGTTCTGCACGTCACGTTCCTTGCGCCACACCTCATAACGTTCGCGTAATTCGTCGCGGTAAGGCGCGAGCGTGAAGGCGGGAATCAGCGCATGGCGCACGAGATTGACAAGATCGGTGAGCACTTCACCGCCTGAGGGTTTCACTTTGTCGCCCTCAGCTGCCTGAAACGCGCGCCATAGTTGAACGGGCGTGGCGGCGAGCGGTGGCCGAGCGAGTGCATCACGCAGTTGTCGCAGATCCTTGAGCGATAATTTCAGCGGGCGCGTGCCGGCGTAGAGAAGTTGCAAAGCAGTGAGTTCGTTTTTGTGCTCTTCGATCCAGGCGCGGAAGTCCTTGATCTTCGTCTGCGCTTTGTCCACCGCGGAAGCGTCAAAGCCCGCATAGAGCACGTCGTCGATGGTGTGGCGATCGATGGTCTGCTCGTTCTGCTGACGAATTTCGAGAATGCGGCGGCGGAATGCGGCCTTGAGGAAGGGCGTTGCCGCCGCCTGCGCCATTTGTTCTGCCGCCTTTTCCATTTGCGCGGCACTCGGTTGCCCGGGTTCGGAGAAGATGCGCTTCGCTTCCTGCATCTGCGCGTCAGGATCGCACGCGTTCATCAGACCATGTGCGAGATCGGCGAAGGTCTTGCCGCCGGCAAGCTCTTTGAGTTCCTTGAGCTGATCGGCGCTGAACTCGCGTTGCAGGCGGGCAAGCCGTCCAGCGAGTGTCATTAGCGCCTCCGGATCGGTACCGCCCTGGGCGACGTACTCGAGCACTTGGGCAAGCGTCTTCGACGGCTGGCGATTCAGCGTATGCGAATCGGTCTTGTCCTGCTCGCACACGCCCACCGCGTCAACGATGATGAAGCGGTCCTTGACCTTGGCGCTTGGCGTGACGGTGCGCAGCTTGTCGGGCGAGATGACGCGCACGCCGCGTCCTTTCATCTGCTCGAAGAAGCCTGCCGACTTGACGTTGCGCAGGAAAAATACGCACTCGATGGGCTTTACATCGGTGCCGGTGGAAATCATGTCCACGGTGACCGCGATGCGCGGGAAGAAGCTGTTGCGGAAATTGGCGAGGATTTCGTCCGGCGTGAGGGTAGCGGTCCGCACCCACTCAGTGACCTCGGACTCGGTACCATCTGGGTTCTGCACCTTCCTCGTAACCTTGGTAAAGCCGGTGCGATAGGTGATCTTCTGGCAGAAATCGTTTCCTTGCGCAAACGCTTCGCGCACAAGACGCACGATGTCGTCGGCATGGGAATCGTCCTTGGCGAAGATAAGCGTTTTAGGCACTTCTTTGCGGCCGGGGAAAGCGTCGGGCAACACCTTGTCTCTGAATTGTTGAAGCACTGTACGAATCTGGCTTTCGGAAACGACATCGCGGTCGAGCTGGTTGGCGGTGTAGGTGAGGTCGCGGTTGAGAAGTTCGAGCCGCTCGGCGCGAGTGAGCTTGTGACGCATGTCCACATAAACGCCGGTATCGCTGGCTGCGATGGTTGCACCCTTCTCAGTGACGCGGGTTCGGATGCGGTAGACATCAAAATCGACGTTGACGCCGTCGGTGACCGCCTCGTCATGACGTAATGCATCACGAGGTTCTGATTGAAAAAGCCGATGGTCTTGCCGGCGGGCGTGGCTGTCAGGCCGATCAGGAACGAATCGAAATAAAGGAGCACCTGGCTCCAGAGTTCGTAGATAGAGCGGTGACATTCATCAACGACGATGAAGTCGAAGAACTCGGGCGGGATGCCCGCGTTATAAGCGACGGCCGGCGGCTCGCCCTTCCATGGCTTCGCCGAATCGAATGCGGAGCCTTCTTCGTTGCCTTCATCGAACTCGGCCTCGCCCTTGAGCATCGAGTAGAGCCGCTGAATCGTGGTGATGACGACTTTAGCGGCAGGGTTGATCGAGTTCGTTTTCAGTCGCTGCACGGTGTACAAGGTCGGAAACTTGCGTGGGTCGTCGGGCGGTTCGAAGTTGACGAACTCGTCCTCGGCTTGTTTGCCGAGGTTGCCGCGATCGACAAGAAACAAAATGCGTTTAGCGCCGCCGAATTTGAGCAGCCGATACGCAATGTTGACGGCGGTGAAGGTCTTGCCCGAGCCGGTCGCCATCTGGATAAGCGCGCGAGAGTCGGCGCGACCGAGGGATGCTTCGAGGTTATGAATCGCCCGAGCCTGGACTTTCCACAGCCGCGACTCGTCAAGCATTGGGAGTTGCTGAAGACGGCCGCGGAGCTGCGTGGAATGCGAGAGGTATTCCACCAACGTTTCAGGCTTTGGAAAGTTGAAGACCCGACGACTCCGCGAAACCGGATCGAGTCCGTTAGTAAAGTACGTCACCGAGCCGTTGGATTGGAACAGAAACGGAAGCGGCCGCTTGTGCGCTGGCAAGTTGTCCGGCAAGCCTGCGGCGTATTTCGCCGACTGCTCTTCGACGCCAGTCAGCGTGCCTTCAGCCTTGGCCTCGACGGCGCCGACCGCCCTGCGGTCGAGATAGAGCAGGTAATCCGCGAAGCCGAAGCCGGACTTCATGGGGAATTCGCGCACCGCGATGCCGCGGTTGTTGGCGGCGAGGTCGATTTCGTCGCGGCTCTGGACGAGCCAGCCAGCGGCGGTCAAGTCGGCGTCGATTTCGCGCCGTGCGCGTTGTTCAGGCGTTTCCGGCATTACGCTCACTTCAAGGACAACAGCGGCGTTCCGCGCTTGATGGTCGCGAACCCTTTCATAGCTCGACGCGACCATCGCCGCGCGTCTCTCCCAATTGCACTCCTGAGAGCGGAGAGCGCTGGAAAAATTCGGCAAGCGTTCCGCGCGGGCTCTTTTTTATCTTCTGATATTCGCTGGCGTCAACGATGACGACAGCATCGCGTCCATGGAGTGTAATCATCTGCGGTCCATGCTCCCGCGCCTTGCGAACGACTTCAGAAAGACGGTTCCTTGCCTCCCGCAATGCCCACCTCTCCATTATTTGCCTCCTGCCCACAGTGAAAGGGGGATTATACGAACCCGAACCGCACTTACCATCTACGACTTCCCATACGACCGGGTGCGGTTAGTACAATTGGAGGTGCTTCATGAGGAACTCTAATTGTTTCACAGATGTTGGATAGTGTGAGCAGCAAGGAGTTAGCGGAGGAGACCGGGCGTCTCGAAGAGCCGGCGGTCGTTCTCGTGCACGGATTGTGGATGACAGGCTGGGTGCTCGCCCTACAAAAGAGGAGGCTTACCGCACGCGGCTACCGGGCCTATCTCTTTTCGTATCCGACCGTGACGACCACTCTCAAAGATAACGCCGAGCGGCTCGCGGCCTTTATCGCCTCGCTGCCCGAGCCACGCATCCATTTGATCGGGCATAGCCTCGGAGGACTCGTTATTCTCGAAGCGGTGAAACGCTCGCCCGATCCGCGCATCGCTGGAGTTGTTTTGTTGGGCCCGCCTTACGCTGACTGCCAATCGGCGCGCATCTTCGGCCGTAGGCGAATTGGTCGCTGGCTCCTCGGTAAATCTTTGCCGCAGTGGGTGAATAGTGAAAAGCCCGCGTGGAGCGGCGACTCGCCGCTCGGGGTTATCGCCGGTTCGCGGAGGTTTGGGCTGGGCATGTTTTTTACTCGCTTTGAAGGGATCAACGACGGAGTTGTTGCTCTGGAAGAGACGAAGATTCCGGGAATGCGAGCGCATCTGGTGCTACCGGTTGCTCACTCGGAAATGATATTTTCCTCGGCGGTCATCCACGCCGCGTGCCGGTTTTTTGAGGAAGGGAGGTTTGAAGGATGAGGGATGAAGGATGAGAGATGAGTGATTTTCCGCCAACCGTCCTTCAAGGTTGCTCAGGACAGGCCTACCACCTAGCCCCTCCCGCGTGCTTTGCCACGCGTTTTCTCGCATCGCTATTAATTCTCTCGCTTTCGGCGTGTTCTAATCTTGGCTATTACTTTCAAGCTGTTGGCGGGCAGGCGGAAATTTCGCGCGAATCGCAGCCGATTGCTGAGTTGCTCGCCGATCCGGCCACTCCAATCGAGCTGAAACAAAAGCTCGCGGCGGTCGTGGAAATTCGCGGTTTCGCGAGCAAATTGCTGGGACTGCCGAATAACGGAAGCTTCAAAAGCTACGCCGACTTGAAGCGTCCTTTCGTCGTCTGGAATGTATTCGCCACTCCCGAACTCTCCGTGCAACCCAAGGAGTGGTGCTTTCTCTTCGCCGGCTGCGTCAGTTACCGCGGCTATTTCTCGCTCGAAGAAGCGGAAAAATTCGCCCAGGGCCTCGATTCACAACGCACCGACGTGTTCATCGGCGGCGTCCCGGCGTACTCCACGCTTGGCTGGTTCAGCGATCCCGTGCTCAACACTTTCGTGCATTTTCCCGAAACCGAAATCGCGCGGCTTATTTTTCACGAGCTTGCGCACCAGGTCGTCTATGTTCCAGGCGACAGCGTGTTCAACGAATCCTTCGCGACCACGGTCGAAATGGAAGGGATGCGCCGCTGGCTTGAAGCAAAAGGATCGCTGGCGCAGACCGAGCAGTTCGCCACCGCGCAACAGCGCAGAATACAGTTCATCGCACTCATGATGAAATACCGGGAGCGGCTTGAAGAGCATTTCAAAAAACCGGTGAGCGATTCCGAAAAGCACGAATTGAAGGCGCTAACCTTCGCTGAGATGGCGCGCGAGTACGCCGAACTCAAAGCGTCCTGGAATGGTTTCGCCGGCTACGACCGCTGGTTCTCGGGCAAGCTAAATAATGCGCATCTTGCGTCGATCGCCATCTACACTGATCTCCTCCCCGCTTTTCAGGCGCTGCTGGCGGACGCCAATGGCGACCTCGAAAAATTCTATACGCGGGTAAAGGAAATCGCGGCGTTGCCCCAAGGCGAGCGACGGGCGCTGCTCGATCCCTACGCGGCGAGCGGAGCGCACTCAATTATGAGTCAGGTCTTCGATGACTTTTTGCAATCCTGAAACGACTCGCGCCATACGCGCGTAGTCGAGTTTGTCGGCAGTGTCTTGCGCCGCGTGATAGTAGGGATACCGATACGGAGCCGTGTCGGTCACCATGATCGCTCGATAACCGTGCGGCCAGAAAGAGGCATGGTCGGACCAGGAGACTCCCGGAATCCATTCGGGAAGCGAAGCTCCTTCGGAGGGAAATTGAGTCGTTTCGCGGAACGTCCCGATTGCGCGACGCACGAGCGCGCCAGAACGCAGGTTGCCGACAAAGCCGATGAAATTGCCTTCAGCGGGGTAGAACAGACTAAGCGGAGCGGGGTAGCGTTGGCTGTTCGGCTCGTCTGAATAGCAGCCGATCGTCTCCAAGGAAATCATCGCGATGATTTTTTCCGAGCCTTCCTTCGAACGCGCGGCGTACTTCTGGCTGCCCATTTCTCCGCTCGAGAAAAAAGGCATCTCCTCGTTAACGAAAGCGACAAAGCGCAACCTGCGTTTCGGTTTCTCCTGTCTGAATTCGCGGGCAAGCTCGATCAGTGCGGCGACGCCGCTGGCGTTGTCGTTGGCGCCCGGCGATCCTGGCACGCTGTCGTAATGCGCGCCGATGATGACGATTTCGTCACCTTTACCGACCACTTCGACCTCGAGGTTTTTGACTTGCTTTTGCGCTGACGAAAAAACCTGCTCACGGGTTTCGTAACCAAGAGCCGAGAGCGATTTCTCGATATAAGTCGCCGCTGCTTCGAGCGATCCGGAACGCCAAATATTGCGTTCACCCACCGCGAGCGCGCCGACATGCTCGCGAAGCCGCTCGCTCAACCGCTCCTCTTCCGCACTAAGCGCGGTGAATTGTGAGGAGCGTCCCGGCATTGCGATCATGACGACGAAAAATGAAACGGCGACGAGCGCGGCAGTTCCTGCGAGCCACGCTATAATTCGAGCCTTGTGCAATCGAAAGCGAGTAGGTTATGTCGGCTAATCCTGCCCAGGTCACGCAAGAACCGTTGCTGCTGCGAGACGACCGAAACGAAGTGACGGTCTTGACTTTGAATCGTCCGCGGCAATTCAATGCGCTGTCGTTCGCGCTTTTAAGCGAGCTCGCCGAGGCGCTCGATGATATTGCAAAAGACCAACGCGCGCGAGTTGTCGTCATCGCGGGCGCCGGTCCCGCTTTCTGCGCCGGACACGACTTGAAGGAAATGCGCGGGAACCGCGACCGCGAGTTTTTGCGAAACCTGTTTCAATTGTGCACGAGCGTATTCCTGAAGATCGCGCGTATTCCGCAGCCGGTGATCGCCAAGGTCCACGGGATCGCGACCGCGGCCGGCTGCCAGATGGTCGCGGCGTGCGATCTTGCGGTCGCGTCAGCGCAAGCGAAATTCGCGACTTCGGGGATCAACGTTGGATTGTTCTGCTCGACGCCGGGAGTTGCGCTCGCGCGCAACGTTCATCGCAAGCAAGCGATGGAAATGCTGTTGACCGGAGAGTTTATAGACGCAAAGACCGCGCTTGCGCGTGGGCTGGTGAACCGAGTGGTCGAAGCCGAAGAACTCGAAAGCGAAACCGGCTCGCTCGCTTGCGTGATTGCCAGCAAACCGGCGGCAACTATCGCCGCCGGAAAGCGGGCTTTCTACCGCCAGGTCGAGAAAGGTGCGGAAGAAGCGTATACGATTGCGTGTGACGCACTGCTCGACAATATTCTTTCCTCCGAAGCCGAGGAAGGTCTTGATGCCTTTTCCGAAAGACGCCCACCGAAATGGAAATGAAGCACCCTTCGACCCTTCGATTTCACTCAGGACAGGCCGCGCTCAGGGCAGGCCCTTCGTGGAAGAGCCTGTTCCTTACTCTCATGCTGCTCTTTCCAGTCCTCGCTTCCGCGCAAACTGAAGGGTGGCTGCCGCCACCTCCTCCCGCCGACGTGTGCGAGCAAGTAACGAAAAACGTCCGCGCGGCTTACGTTTCGTGGGTGTCAGGAGCGACGCAGAGTTTTACCGACCTCAAGCGCGACATGAGCGCGGCGCTTGCAGGCAAGGGAAAGAAGGAAGAGAAGCTCAAAGCGATCTACGAAAAAACGTTCGAGCGAATCGAGGCCAATGAATTTTCGCCGCCGAAATTCCCGACGCGAGTCGAAGGCCATATCGCGGCGAAAAAATTCGCCGAGGATCTGTGCCACGAAGAGGTTAAGGAGGAGAGGCGTTAGGGCAAGCCTATCGCTGCGGTGATGTTGGGGGAGAGTGCGCCGCGTTAAGAACGGCGATCATTCTGTCCAGCTTTTTTGTTCTCGCGTGATGCCCCTGTGCCGACGCTTTTTTAAGGTTATCGAGCAGGTAGTTGCGAATGACGTATACGCCTTCCGGGGATTTTAGCAGCAAGTGGCCGAGCTCTATGGCCACGATCTCGGGCACATGCTCGTGTTTGGCAATTTCATGCACCAATTCGGGACTCAGCTCGGAAAGGTCGAGGCATTCAGTCAAGGTAAGCATGGAAATCTCCTGTTAATAGATCGGGACAGCGGCTTTCCAAGTGAATTGCAGACGGGAGCCCTGACTAATATTCAACGGCCTCCCGGCGCAATCCGTCGAGCATATTCGTGACCGCGCGATCGATCAGCGGCGCTTCGTGGATGATCTGCGCGCCGCCATCGATAAACCGCTCGGCAAGATCGTCTGCGGAGATGGCGAGCGGCTCCAATCCCTGCCGATTGGTGAAAAGGTAAGTCCGCCGAAGAGGACTGATCCACGCCAGCTTTGCCCGTCCGCGGCTGCCGTCCTCATAGGCAAATTCCACCCACATTCCGCGCCGCATCTCAGTGGGGAGGTCAGGTTCCTCGCCCGCGAGCTCGGTTTGGACTGTCGCTTCCTCCTCGATCTTCGGCGCAGCAGTGTCAGGTACCGGCGCGTCCACCGCGTCCAGCCCCGTCCGCACTGCGGTCGCGTGAAGGTTTACGAGCTCCCCGAAAAAGCGCTCTCGCTCGGCGGCGGAAATCGCGGCGCGGTCCATTCCTGCTCTTAGCCGCTGCAGAAGCTGGGGCAACAGCGCCACGAGGCGTTTCCGATCGTCTGAAGTGTGCTTGACGCCGATGCTCCACAAGAGGTCGTCCATGGCGGCGAGTCCCTCTTTCCACGCCTCGCTGTCCTCTCCGTAAGTCTTGTAGGCGAGGGCGAGAACAACACTCCATTGACCTTGCAGGAAGGCTTGCACGGCCTCGGGCGCGCTGTTCGCCGCAAGGCGGCGGGCGATTTCGGCGGCGGCCATGACTTGTGCTATTTCCGCGCGCTCGCGCGCCTGCACTTCCTCGATCGAGTTCTGCACGCGTTCCCGGGCGAGTCTCTCTTCCTCGCGCAGAAATTCCTCGAACTCCGACAGGACCAGTGCGAAGATTTCAATGTCTTCCTCGAAGTCGGCAAGAATTTTTTGCACGAGCGCCTCGACTTTGCCGTGCAGCCGATCATTTTCATCGTCCTTGCTCCATCCGATCGCGGCCTGGGCGAGCTGGTCGAGCAGTCGGCGCGCCGGATGCGATTTTCTGGCAAAGAATTTCTTGTCGAGCATCGCGACTTTCAGCACCGGAATCTGCAGGCGGCCGATCAGTGCCTTCAGCGCGGTGGGGATGTCTTTGTCGTCGAGGATGTAGTCGAACAGCATCGCGACGATGTCGAGAGTCATCGCATCCATCTGCGGCAATTCGGCTGCGAAGCCCGCTTCCTTGATTTCGCGAATGACGTTAGTGGCGTCGCCGATGGAAAACGGCCCGAGGCCGGAGAAGTTCCCGTGCTGCATTTCGGTGAGTGCGCTCAAGGCGTGCGTTCGCGGTTCGGCAAGAGACCTGAAGCCCCTGGGGTTTCCCGACGCCATCAGTTGCGTGAGCGCCGCGAAGAGATCGTGTTCGGCGAGGTCCTTCGTTGAAAGCGAACCGGGCGGGACGCTTCGCGCGGAATTCTTCGGAACGCTGATGCGGATCTTCGGCAGGACGTTGCGCCGAATGAGATGCTGATTGATGTCGTCATAAATCCGCTCAATATCTTCTGCGATGAAGTTCTCGAATTGCTGGAACAAAACCAGCTTGACCTGAACATCGGCATTTAGCTCCTGACACGCGGCTTTAAAAGCGTCGCATATCACTAAGGGGCTTAAGGGATTGGCTGCTTCGGAAAGTTCGGGGTCTTGCATCAGTTCACCGACTCTTCGAGTCAGCGCGAACAATTGCTCGGGACAACGGTTTTTCAGCCGCCGCGCGATGTCCCCGGTGGCGACCGATTCAGCCAGTGCGTCGTTTTCAACCAGACTGATCGAGCTTCCGTCGGCGAGCTCGAATCCGGTCTGTGTGATCTTCTCCCGCCGGGTGGCCTGGTTGAATGTTTCGATGAAACGCCGCTTGAACTCGGTTTCGATGGCCTGTCGCCGCTCCGCTACCTTGCCTTTGGCCGCGAGATAGAGGTTGTAATCGTTGAGGCCGGTCGCCTTGTTCGCCAGATCGAACAGGATGTCATCGAGCTTTCCCAACATGAGCGACAACGTTTCGAGCAGCCGTTCGAGCGCCTTGTCCCGGCAATCGCGCAGCAATTCAGGCGATTCACTGACCGATAGCTCAAGCATGGGGAGGCCTAAAGTTAATGTATAACTTTAAGTCTACACCATAAAATGCTTGTTCGTCAGCGGTTAAGGTGGAGATAGAAGCGAGGGCTTCCTTCTACCCTCACCCCTATGCTGGCTGCGCGAGGCCCCAGCGGCGGCGGATGCGCTGCTCGATGATTCCGAAGAAGAAGCGGTCGAGCAGAAATCCGAACAGGATCGTGACCACCATGATGCCGATGATTTGGGCGGCGTCGTTGAGTTCCCGTCCCATGTGCAGGAGGAAACCCAGTCCGATGCTTGACTTGATGAGTTCGGCGGAGACGCCTCCGTGCCACGCCAAAGTCCAGCCGAGTTTGATTCCCGTGACGATATTGGGCAGCGCGGCGGGCAGGATGACCCGGTGCGGCATCGCATAAATCGGAGTGCCGAGCGTTCGCGCCGCGCGCAGAAAAATCGGTGGAATGTGGAGGATGGCTCCGGAAGTCGCGATGGCGACGGCGGGCATCGAGCTCATGATGATGACAAAATAGATTCCGGTATCTTTCAGTCCAAAAATCAGAAGCGCGATCGGCACCCACGCTGCGGTTGGCAGCGTTTGGAGTCCCAGGAAAAGCGACTTCAGACAGCGGTTGATTATTTCGCTCGTCCCCATAACGAGGCCGATCAGCAATCCCAGCGCCGCGGCGATCGAGAATCCTGTCACCATTCGCGAAAGCGTCGCCTGGACGCTCGGCACGAGCAGCCCATCGGCGGCAAGCTCGGCCAGTCGGGCCAACACTTGCCATGGCGACGGGAAAAGATAGTCGGGAGCGACCTTGAGCCAATATACAATCTGCCAGGCGACGAGGATCAGCAGATAAAACCCGGGAACGTAGTATTTGTCCCGCCGCGCGGGTGAGGGCCACTTCATTTGATCGTGAGCTGCGCCATAATTCGGCCCGCGTACTCCGCGACTTTCGGATCGGTGATGTCGCGCGGTCTTGGCAGATCGACCTTGATTTCCGCCCGCACGGTGCCCGGACGAGGAGAAAAAACGATCACGCGGTCGCCGAGGCACGCCGCTTCGCGCATGTCGTGCGTCACGGAAATGATCGTTTTTTTCGTGCGCGTGAATATCTCCTGCAACTCGCCGTAGAGTTTGACTCGGGTCAAGGCGTCGAGAGCAGGGAAGGGTTCGTCAATCAGCAGCATCTGCGGGTCGGGTGCAAGCGCCCGAGCGAGCGCGACGCGATGACGCATTCCTCCCGACAATTCGTGCAGCAGCGAGTTTTCGAACTGCTCGAGGTGCACCATGCGCAAAAAATGTCGTGCCGTCTCGCGCCGCCTTTTCCACCCCATCCAGCGCTTCGATTTGAGTCCGTACATGACGTTGTCAAACACGGAAAGCCAGGGAAAAAGCGCGTGATCCTGAAACATCATCAGGCGATCGGGGCCGGGGTGGGTGATCGGTTTGCCGAAGAAAGTGATATCGCCGCTGCTTGGTGAATCGAATCCGGCGATCATGTTGAGCAGCGTGGACTTGCCGCAGCCCGACGGACCGAACAGCACGAGAAATTCGCCTTCCTTGATGTCGAGTGAAACCGGTCCGACGGCATTCACTTCCTGGCTCGCCCCGTCGAATGTTTTCGTTACCTCATGGAGGCGCAACGAAAAATCCGCCGGCCTGCTCGGCCTGGCAATCTCTCCCCGCTCACTGAGCCACTTCAGCAAGGTTTTTCTCCCGCAAGACTTCGTTCAGTATACTGAGATCATAAATGCCCTCAAGGTTGGGCTTGTCCCTGATAAAGCCAATCTTGTGGGCTGCATCGGCCGATTTGCGCAGGCTCGCGGCGATAGGGTCCCAGGTGAATTCGACTCGCTGCATCGCCCGGTTGATCACTTCTTCCGGCAGCGCCTTGCCGGTCTCATTTTTTAGCTCTTCGTTGATGATCTTCGCCGCCGCCTTCTTGTCCGCGTTGATCTTCTCAGTCGTTTCCACATGCGCCGCAACCAGTTTCTTCACCGCCTCGCGATTGTTCTTGAGAAACTCCTTCCTCACGATGAGGTGAGTCGTGACGTAGCGCCCTTCCGGCCAGAGCGTCTTTTCATCGAGTAAGAGCTCGCCGCCACCTTCGATTTCGAGCCTCGATACCCATGGCTCGACCGTCCACGCGGCGTGAATGTCCTTCTTTTGAAACAGCGTCAACTGATCGGGATTCGCCAACGGCATGATCGTGAGATTTCCACCGCTTTCCTTGAGCCGATAACCACGCTCGCTGAACCAGACCTTGGCCGCGACGTCCTGCGTGTTCCCCAACTGGGGAGTGGCAACAATCTTGCCGCTGAAGTCCTTGTCGCCCGTAATGCCAGCATCCTTACGGACGACGAGACCCGCGCCGCCACTCGCCGCCCCCGTAACGATGACGAAATGCTCACCTCTCGATTTCATGTGGCCGTTGATCGCGGGGTTGGGGCCGATATAGGTTGCGTCGATGGCTTCGCTGAACAACGCCTCGATGGCGGTTGGGCCGGCGTTGAAAGACGTCCAGCGCACGGGCATGCCGATCTTTTTCTCGTAGTCGCCCGTAGCGCGCGCATACACTGCCTGCCCGTGAGTGATGTTGGGAAAGTTGCCGATGCGAATTTCGCTGGCAGGTTTTCCTGCTTCCTCTTTGCCATCGCCGCACCCCAAGATAAAGCTGGCGAAAAGCACGACAGCGAATTTCAAGACTGGGTGAGTCATCTCACCTCTCCCGTTGTGCGACGCGGCAATTAGAGCACGCCGAGTCCGTATTCCAATGACGCTTTGGTTATTTGTTTATGTCTCGCTCAAACATGAGCTCATTCAATTTTTTCACGAAACCCGCGGGATCTTCGAGCTGACCGCCTTCGGCGAGCAGAGCCTGGTCGAACAGCACCTCGCTCCAGTCGCCGAAACGGACTTCTTCGCTGTTCAATCTCTGGATGAGCGGGTGTTGTGGATTGATTTCAAGAATGGGTTTGACTGTTGGAACCTTCTGGCCCGCGGCTTTGAGCAGCCGTGCGAGATTACCGCCGATCTCATGTTGGTCCGCGACCAGGCAGGCGGGAGAGGTTGTGAGACGATGCGTGACCCGCACGTCCTTCACTTTCTCACCCAGCGCCTTGCCAATTTTTCTCGTCAACTCCTTGAACTCGCCGATTTCGTGCGTCTTTTCGTCGGGCGCCAGCTTGCTCAGATCCAGGTCTCCCCTGGCAACCGATTCCAGGGCCTTACCTTCGAATTCGTGAAGATGCGCGACCAGCCATTCGTCTACCCGATCGGAAAGCAGCAGCACCTCGATATTCTTCTCGCGGAAAATTTCGAGATGGGGGCTGTTCTTCGCGGCGCCGAAAGTTTCCGCGGTGACGTAGTAGATTTTGTCCTGCGCTTCCTTCATGCGTCTGACATAATCCGCGAGCGCGACATTCTGGACTTCGGTGTCGGCGTTCGTGCTGGCAAAGCGTAGCAGCCTGGCGATGCGCTCGCGATTGGCGAAATCCTCGATGACGCCTTCTTTCATTACGCGGCCGAATTCGCTCCAGAATGTGGCGAATTTTTCCGCCGGCAGCTCCTCGATCATCGTCAGTACTTTCTTCATCGAGCCCGCGCGGATCGCCTCGACTTCTTTCGATTCCTGCAAAAGTTCGCGCGAGACGTTAAGCGGAAGATCGTTCGAATCGATCACGCCGCGAACGAAGCGGAGATAAGAAGGGAGCAAGGCGTCAGCGTTGTCCATGATGAACACACGCCGCACGTAAAGCTTGACTCCATGACGATGATCGCGGTCCCACAAATCGAAAGGCGCGTGCGCAGGAAGGTAGAGGAGCTGCGTGTATTCCTGCCTGCCTTCGACTTTCGAATGTGCGTAGGCGAGCGGCGGTTCGCTATCGTGCGCGATGTGCTTGTAGAACTCCTCGTACTGCTGGGCGCTGATTTCAGACTTCGGTCTCGCCCACAATGCCGACGCCTGGTTGACGGTTTCATCCTTGCCGTCGGACTGCATCAGGATCGGGAGGCTGATGTGGTCGGAATACCTGCGAACGATCGTCTTCAAGCGCCACTCGTCGAGGAGTTCATCCTCGCCTTCGCGCAAGTGCAAAAAAACCTCGGTCCCGCGCGGCGCCTTGGTGATCGTTTCCAACGTGTACTCGCCGCCGCCGTCGGATTCCCAGCGCACGCCATCTCCGGCCGGGCGCCCCGCGCGGCGAGTGACCAAAGTCACTTTGTCGGCGACGACGAAAGCCGAATAGAAGCCGACGCCAAACTGGCCGATGAGCCGCGCATCTTTCTTGGCGTCGCCCGTCAGTGCTTCCAGAAACTCGCGCGTGCCCGACTTGGCGATGGTGCCGATATTGGCAATCACTTCGTCGCGCGACATGCCGATCCCGTTGTCGGAAACGCTGATCGTTCGCGCCGCCTTATCGAAAGCGACCCGGATCTTCAGCTCGGAATCGTTCTCGAAAAGAGCGGAATCGGTGAGCGCTTCAAAGCGCAGCTTGTCGCATGCATCTGAAGCGTTCGAAATAAGTTCGCGTAGAAAAATTTCCCGGTTGCTGTACAGCGAGTGCGCCATGAGGTTAAGCAATTGCTTGACCTCGGCTTGAAAACCCAGGGTATCCTTAGTCATGATTGTCTTTGTTAGAACGGCTCATCAAAAATATAGGTTCGAAGGTTTCGTTTCAAGCCGGGGAGACACATGAGAGCGACCCTTTTTGTTTTTTTGTTCATGGTTGGCGCGGCGCACGGGCGATCGCTGCCGCTCAACACCATCAAGCTTCCCGCCGGTTTCGAAATTAAAGTCTTCGCCGAAAGGGTTCCCAACGCGAGACAAATGACCATCTCGCCAAGCGGCGTTCTGTTCGTCGGTTCGCGCGAAGCCGGAAAAGTCCACGCGGTGGTCGACAGCAACCGCGACTTCAAAGCCGACAAGGTATACACCATCGCGGCCGGCCTCAACATGCCGAGCGGAGTCGCGTTTCACAATGGCGCACTCTACGTCGCCGAAGTGAGCCGCGTGCTGCGCTTTGACGACATCGAAGCCAGTCTCGCCAGCCCGCCGAAGCCGGTCATCGTCAATGACCGTTTTCCCTCGGATCGGCATCACGGGTGGAAATTCATTGCCTTCGGTCCCGATGGTCTGCTCTACGTTCCGGTCGGCGCGCCGTGCAACATCTGCGAACCCGATTTCAAGCGCCATGCGAATATCATGCGGATGCGCCCTGATGGCAGCGCGCTCGAAGTTTTCGCGGTCGGCATTCGCAATTCGGTCGGTTTTGACTGGCATCCAGAGACTCGCGAGCTGTGGTTTACCTCGAACGGCGCCGATAATCTCGGTGATAACATTCCTCCCGACGAGCTCAACCGCGCGCCGAAAAAAGGCCTACATTTCGGCTATCCGTATTGTCATGGTGGCGCAATCCCCGATCCCAAATTCGGCGATCAACGCAAATGCGCGGAATTCATTCCGCCCGAAGTCAGGCTGGGCCCGCATGTCGCCGCGCTGGGAATGCGTTTCTACCGCGGCGCCATGTTTCCATCCCAATACAAGAACAGCATTTTCATCGCCGAGCATGGCTCCTGGAACCGATCGGATAAGATCGGCTACCGCGTCACCACCGTCAATCCCGTCACCGGCCGCTATGAAGTTTTCGCCGAAGGCTGGCTGCAAGGAGAGCAAGCATGGGGGCGTCCCGCCGATGTGCTGCCGCTGCCTGATGGCTCGCTCCTCGTCAGCGACGATCGGGCGAACGCGATTTATCGCGTGAGCTACAAGACGCGTTGAACAGCGGCGCTGCTTTCGATCGGCGTTCGCGCGAGTTCGACGTAGTCGGTCTTGCCCGTACCGAGCAAGGGAATGTCGCGGACGTGGACGATTTTTCGCGGCAGCGCGAGGGTGGGCAGCCCGGCGTCGAGCGCCGCGCGGTGCAATGCCATTCGGTCGAGGTGTGGATCGGTCGTGAAAAGAACGATCATCTCGCCCCGTTCGAAATCGGCTTGCGCGATCACCGCGTGCTGGTGTTGCGCTGATGCGCGGACCGCGATGCTCTCGACGACTTCGAGCGACACCATCTCGCCGGCGATTTTGGCGAAGCGTTTGACTCTTCCGGCGATCGCGACAAAACCCTCGCCGTCAATGGCGACGATATCGCCGGTGCAATACCATCCCTGGCCCAGCTCCGATTGCGGAGGCTGAAGCTCCCCGGGCCGCTCAAAACGGTAATAACCCGACAGCAGGTTGGGGCCGCGCACATGCAGCAGCGCGGCGTCGTCTATTCCCGGGACCGGAGTCAGACGATGCTCGACTCCGGGAAGCAAGTGTCCGACGCTATTTTTCTTGAAGCGGTGCGGAACGTTGAGCGAGATGACCGGGGCGCATTCGGTCGCGCCATAGCCTTCGAGAATACGCACGCCGAATTTCTCCATCCAAAGATCCTGTACTTCGGGCCTGAGTTTTTCGCCGCCCGCGATGACGTAACGCAGCCGCGCAAAGTCGTGCGCGCTGGCGTGCTCGGCGTAACGCGCGAGAAAAGTTCCGGTGCCGAAAAGACACGTGCAGCGCTTGCGATAGAAAACTTCGGGAATCGCGCGGTAGTGGAGCGGCGTCGGATAGAGAAAAAACGGCGTTCCGGAAAGCAAAGGCATGAGCGTGCACGCGGTGAAGCTGTACGAGTGATGGAGCGGAAGCGGATTGAAAAATTTGTCCTGTGGGCCGAAATCGACCAGCGCACGCATCTGCCAGATGTTGGCGAGCAGCGCCTTGTGACTTAAAGCGACGCCTTTGGGCTGGTCTTCGGATCCCGATGTGAACAGAACCACCGCCGGCCTCGCGCCGTCTTTGTTCTTCACGATCCGGCGGGGGAGCCAGAGCGCGTAGCAGATCAGCCAGAGTTTGTTAGGAAGACTGAGAGCAAAATCCTCGAGGAAGCGCCACTCGAACTCGGGAAGCGAATCGGGCAGCGTCGAAGCTTTGATGAC
>JBOIGA010000003.1:0-15911 GCA_050741875.1 Burkholderiales bacterium | reverse complement strand
ACCGCCAGAAACTTTCGCGAGGTCACGATGCATTTGACGTTGGCGGCAAGGCAGGCGTTCTTGATTCCCGCCACGCCGGCTGTGTAATTGAGCATCGCCGGAGTTCGCGATGCCGCCATGGCGCCGAGAAGCGCGCCTACCGTCGTGATCAGATTGGGAATCAGGATGCCGACGATTTCGCCTTCGCGCGTGAAGCGCGACATCCAACGTCCAAGCGCGAGCGATGTCTTCAATAGCTGTCCGTAGGATTGCGGCGTTTCGCTGCGCATGTCCTCGACGATCCTGGTGCGTCTGCCGGAGACCGCCGCCGCGTCGACTAGAGCTTCGAACACGGTCACGCGTGGTGCGCTCGCCGCGATCGTCTCTTCCATGAGGGCGCGCAATTGCGACACGGCTTGACGCCGCCTTTCCTTGCCGCTGCCGCTTGCCGGCTTTGTCCACGATAGGGCCGGGTAGAGTCGAATTTCTCGTCGTGAGACGTGAACGGTAACGATCGCGGCGCCGCACTGGGCGGCAAAAACCGCGGGAACTGCGTAAATTTTTTTTGCCGCGAACGAGTCTCCGTGGGTTGCTTCCGCAAACATGACGAGTGAACGGTCGCCGATCCTTGCCAACGCTCTTAAAGCGGTGGGCTTGCGCACATCGATGATCGCGTGCGGCACCGCGCAGTAGAGCGCTCTTCTCCACCAGGATTTCACTTCCTCAGAGTTGACGATAGCGAGCGGGGAACGCGGTAGGAACAAGCTCAGGATGAGGCCATCGAGAAAAGATCGGTGGTTAGCGATGTAAACGATGCGGCTTGAGGCGGTGACGTCGCCCGCGACCTCGATCTTGAGCGAAGCAATGAGCGCTCGACGGAGGATCGCTTTTAACCAATGAATCATGAAGTTCGTTAACTCTCTGCGAACTCTGCGTCAAGTTCGCTTCGGCGCGCGCTCAACCGGGAAACGCCAGCCCGGAAAGCAAAATTATACTTGCCTTGCTTAGGGGCGAGCAGCGCGCTTCGCCCGGAAATCAAAATCTATCAAAGTGATAGATTTGCCTTCTCACTAAAAATTTAATTAAATTCGCAATTGTAGTTTAAGAGCCGTCTCGGCCGTCTCTAACAAACTGAGGAGCCCCCATGGACATGTACATCCCGCATGCGCTACTGCGCGTTCCGCAACCGTTTCCGTTGGCAAGGCAAGGGTCTGAGTTCACCTTCTCGCCGCAACTCAAAGCGCGCTTCGACGGTGAGACGCATTCGATGTGGTGCCGCTGGCGGCCTGATCCGCGTCCCTGCTTCAATCCGCGGCTGCTCGCCGATCTGCGGCTCTATTGCGATTTTATCTCGCAGAGCGAAGGCAGCATGCAGCACGAAAATGAAACCCTTCCCATCGAGTACACCGTCATTTCCTCGGAGGTGCCGAAAGTTTTCAATCTCGGCGGCGACCTGGATCTATTCAAGCAGTTGATCGCCGAACGCGACAGGAATGGCCTGCTCCTCTATGGGCGCGCCTGCATCGATGTTTTGTACCAGAACTACCGCGCCTACGATCTTCCGCTCACGACCATTTCGCTCGTGCAGGGTGAGTGCCTGGGCGGCGGCTTCGAATGCGCCTTGTCGTCCGACATCATTATCGCGGAAAAAAGCTCGCGCTTCGGTTTCCCGGAGATTCTCTTCAATCTGTTTCCCGGGATGGGCGCGTATTCTTTTCTGAATCGGCGAATCGGTCAGCGCGCTGCGGAAGAGTTGTTGACCAGCGGCAAAATCTACAGCGCCGATGAGATGCTCGCAAAGGGCGTGGTCGACATCGTGCGCGAAGATGGCGAGGGCGAAGCCGAGATCGCGGCCCTGGTCAAACGCCGGGCGCGCAGCCACAATGGCATGGCGGGGATTGCGGCGGCAAGGCGCCGAGTGCAGCGGCTCGAATTTTCCGAGCTGCTCGACATCGTTGAACTGTGGGTCGACAGTGCTTTGCGTCTGACGCCGCGGGATCTCAAGCTGATGCAGCGGCTAGTTTCGCGCCAGAACGATATTCGCGGCTCTCAACTCCTCCATTAGGGTCTCTATGTGGCGGGACAGTTACACGGTTCAGGAAACTTCAAAGAAGCTCGGCATTCCCATCCAGAAACTGCGGCGCTGGGACCGGCAGGGCGTGCTCGTCGCTCAGCGAACGTCGGGCGGCCACCGCCGCTATCTGCGGGAGATTGTCGATCACCTCGCGGCGTCGTGCGGACCCGGTCTCAAGGAGAACGAGGAACTCGCCAGCGCTAAACGTTCGCTGGCGGCGAAGCGGCGAATCATCCAGCTGCTTCTGGAATCCGAAAACCGTTTTCGCGATCTGGTCGAAACTTCGCACGATTTGATCTGGACTACCGACTCCGAAGGCCGCTTCACTTATCTCAACAACGCGGCGCAGGAGATTTTCGGGCTTAGCGCGAATCTGCTCATCGGCCGCTGCTTTTTCGATTTCGAGGCGAAACCTTCGCATGTTTCCAACCGCCGCTTCCTCGCCAGCCTGAAGCGCCAGGGGGAAGTGAAAAACTTCGTCACGCATTTGATCTCCGCCGACGGGCGCGAGCGCTGGGTCGGGATCAACGCGCGAATGTCCTACAACGACAATCGCGCCGCCGTGGGAATTCGCGGCACGGCGCGGGACATCACCGACCAGCACCTATCGGCGCAAAGAATCGAGCATCTCGCGAAGCATGATCCACTTACGAACCTGCCTAATCGCGTCAGCCTGCAGCAGACGGTCGAGACGGCGCTCGCGCAATCGGCGGTCGGCGCCGTGTTGTTCATCGATCTCGATCATTTCAAATACGTCAACGACAACTTCGGTCACAAGTCAGGCGACCTGTTGATCATCGGAATCGCCGGGGCCTTACGCGAAACGCTGCGCGAAACCCCGGTGCAAATCTATCGCCTCGGCGGAGACGAGTTCGCCATCCATTTGCCGCAAGGCTTGCGCGCGGACGCGATCGACATCGCGGAAAAGGTGCTGGAAGCCATACGCCATTACAAACTGCAGGCAGCGGGGCACCGGCGAATTTCCAATCTCACAGCTTCGATCGGAATCGCGCTTTATCCGTTTCACGGCGACGATATCGTTAGCGTGCTTTCCAGCGCCGACATCGCGATGTATCAGGCGAAGGACCGCGGCCGCAATCGCCACATGCTTTTCGATCAGGAAGCGACCAGTTTGCGCAGCACGCACAAGCGCGTGCACTGGTCGAAGAAGCTGCGCGAAGCATTGGACGAAGACCGGCTGGTGCTTTACACGCAACCCGTGGTGCGGCTTGCCGACAGGAGGCCGGTGCACCATGAAGTGCTGGTGCGGCTGCGCGAAGACGATGGCAAGATCGTTCTTCCCGGCCAGTTCATCGAGATCGCCGAGTCACTCGGGATGGTGCAGGAAGTCGACATGGAAGTCGTGAAGAAACTCCTCACGTACCTGCAGACCCAGCAGCGCGAACCGAAACTGCGCTACTTCGTCAATCTGTCGCGGGTGTCCATCTCCGATCACCGCTGGGTGCGGCGATTTCATCAGATGATGGCGGAATCGGGAAACGATTTGTCGCAACTCGTGTTCGAGATTACCGAGACTGCGGCGATGTCGGAAATCGATGTGACTTTGTCGTTCATCCGCGAGCTGAAGGAACTCGGCTGCCGTTTCGCGCTCGACGATTTCGGCGCCGGCTTCAGCTCGTTCTATTATCTGAAACGCTTTGACGTCGACTATCTGAAGATCGACGGCAGCTTCATTCGCGATCTGGCGACCGATGAAGGCAGTCAGGTCTTTGTCAGGGCGCTGTGTGAGGTCGCGCGCGGATTGTCGAAGCAAGTGATCGCCGAATGGGTCGAAGATCCGCGCGTCGCGCGATTGCTCATCGACATGGGCGCGCAGTACGGGCAGGGTTTTCTCTTCCAACAACCGACTCAGCTCGGCTCCACGCTGACTCCGGTGCTGTCTTCCCTGCAACAGTTTCACGACCGCAAGTAAAACAGCTGCCTGGGTTTTTTGTTCCAACACCTCGGGTTTGCGTCCCCGGTGGGGTTCGCGGAGCTGATCAAGTACGCCGCCAATGGCCCGCCGCCGCGTGACGCGCCGCTTCAGGATCGGCGCCGGAAGACTGCGAGCCTGAGTGTGTGAATCACGGGCATCTGCGCAAAATCCATGACGAGACCAAAGTTGTTTTCCCCGAAGTATCGCTCGACCTCTTTGAGCGCTTGCCCCCTAGCTTTGCCCGCAGCGCGCGCTTGAGCGAAGTCAGTGACCTGGGATCGAAATAGGAAACGACCACGCAGTACCCAGCGACACGGCATAGGCCCTTCACCACCCGGCGGCGCACGTTTTCATCGGGAAAGTGGAACAGCCTGAAGCAGACTATCGCATCAAAGGCACGTTCCACGTAGCTCATGCGTTCGATGTCCTCCTTGTGCACGGGGCAGCTTAAACCTGCGCGCGCGAGGTTTTCGCGCGTCGCGGCAATCATCGGCTCGGATAGTTCGGCGGCGGTGACTGAATAGCCGAGCTGCCCGAGCAGAATCGTCACGCGCCCGGCGCCGCAGGGGATGTCGAGCACCCGATGATTTTTTGGGATTAGCCGAAATGCGCGCTCGACAAGCTTGAGCTCGGCGCGGTCGCGCGCCGGCCGCCGGCGCTGATATCTCTCCGCTTCCGCCGCGGTCTTGATTCTTTCGCGGTACGAGCAGTGCGTCATGCTTGACCCACATCGGGCGATTGTGCGCCTGCTGCTTTTCCGGGCGCTGCGCGCGAGTACGTCGCGCTATAGCAGGCGTTCCCAGGCATCTAGTTTGCGCACTCCAAGATAGTCCTTGAAAAATCGCAGCCGGTCAGTGCGGCTGATCGCCTGCGAGCGGCGGTTGAGTTCGTCGAGATCGCGTACCGCGCAGGAATGCACTAAAAGCCGCAAGCGCGCTTTTTCGAAATCGATGATGCAGATTCTCGGACGCTCGGTGTCGCCCGCACCGACCAGAACGTGCTTCGGAAACAGCGCGCGGTGCTGGCAATGAGCAAGGTGCATTTTGCGCACCGCTTGCGCTGCCGCGAAAATTAACTCCCGTTTTTCTGAAAGAGGAGCCTGCTCCAAGCGTAAATCGGACAGGGCTTGATCGAGCGGGCGCGCGCTTTCAAGCTCCGGCGTCATCAAGGCAGTGCGGCGCTCGCGCGCGGACTCTCGCCAAAGTAAATGACTTCTGGAACGGGCACGCCAAAACTTTGCAGCCGCGAGATCGTTTGTGCTTCGGCGCGCAAAGTGGAGACACCGCGAATCGGATGCCGCCAGGTTTTTTTCGTGTGGTCTTGTTGGCGTTTCAGAATGACTCGCATCGTGCCGCCATTTGGCAAAGCCAGCTCGTGACGCGAGGCAGCGCTCCATCCACCGCGTTCAAGGTTGGGGTTCGAGGAAATTAGCGGGCAACTCCCATACAGCGCCGAAATCGGCGAGCCGGTTGTGTCGCAGCAACTCGATCCAGCGCTGATCCACTGCTTCTCTCCTTTGTTGCGCCTGCGTGCGAACAGTTTAGGCTGAAGCTAACCGCGCCCCTGCAAAATGCGATCGAGCCATAGGAGCCCGAGAATGGTTTTGGCTTCAGTGATCTTTTTTGCCTTGACCCATTCGAAAGCTTCTTCCAGGTCAAGCGTTAGCACTTCGAGGAATTCACCTTCGTCGGTGTTCTGTTCTCGGTACGTGAGTTTGCTCGCCAGATAGAGCTCGACGATCTCGTCCGAGTAGCCAACACTCGGATGCAACCTTCCCAGGTGCCGCCATTCGTCAGCGACGTAACCCGTCTCTTCGAGCAGTTCGCGCTTCGCCGTGAGCGCAGGGTCTTCGCCCGGTTCGATCTTACCCGCAGGCAGTTCATAGAAATGTGCATGCAGCGAATAGCGGTATTGCCGCTCGAGCAAAATGCTTGCGGGTTCGATCAGCGGCACGATCATCACGGCGCCGGGATGTACGATGTATTCGCGGTCGGAAGTCTCGCCGTCGGGAAGCGCGACGATGTCTTTCTTGACATCGAACAAGCGTCCTTCGTAGATCGTTTCGGAGGAGATCTCCTTTTCGGTGAAGTCCTTCATCACAGAGAATTCTGGATTGACACGAGGCACAGCGCCATCAGCGGCTGTGGAAGAATGCCCAGCGCGAGGATGGCAATGCCGTTGGCGCCCATGACGATCCGCATATCGCGGCGCGGGGTCAGCGGCGTGCGCTCAACCGGCTCGTCGAAATACATGAGCTTGATGACTCGCAGGTAGTAATACGCGCCGACGACCGAAAGCAGTATCGCGGCGACCGCGAGCCAGACGAATCCCGCTTCCAATACCGCCTGAAATACCGCGAGCTTCGCGTAGAAGCCGACCGTGGGAGGGACGCCGGCCATGGAGAACATGAGCAACAGCATGATGAACGCATACCATGGACTGCGTTGATTGAGCCCTTTGAAATCGTCGAGATTGTCGGCTTCGAATCCTTCGCGTGAGAGGAGGAGAATCATGCCGAAGGTGCCGAGGCTCATCAACACGTAGACGGCGACATAGAACATCGCCGAAGCGTAGCCGTTCAAGGTCCCGCTCAAGACGCCGAGCAGCATATAGCCCATGTGGGCGATGCTCGAGTACGCCAGCATCCGCTTCAGATTGGTCTGCGCGATCGCGGTAATGTTGCCGATGGCGATCGAAATGATCGCCAGCAGGACGAGCATTCCCTGCCAGTCGGCTGCGAGCTGCTGCAAGCCCTCCGCCAGCAGGCGAAGCGCGAAAGCGAATGCCGCGATCTTGCTCGCCGAAGCGATGAACAAGGTGATCGCGGTCGGCGCGCCATGATACACGTCGGGAATCCACATATGAAAAGGCGCGACGCCGAGTTTGAAGGCGATTCCGGCGACGACGAAAACGAGCCCGAAAGTCAGCACCGTGCGATTGACTTCGGCGCCGAGTATGGCGTAAGCGACATCGATCAGTGCGAGCGAGCCCGTCGCGCCATAGAGCATGGACATCCCGTACAAAAGCAGCCCTGAAGAGAGGGCGCCGAGCACGAAATATTTCATCGCGGCTTCCGTGGCGATGGGCGAATCGCGGTCGAGCGCCACCATCGCGTAAAGCGAAAGCGACATGAGTTCGAGTCCGAGATACAGCGTCAAGAAATGGCCCGCCGAAATCATGACCATCATTCCGAGCGTGGACACGAGTACCAGCACGAGAAATTCGCCGCGGAAAAGTCCGCGAATCTCGGCGTACTGGCGTGAGTAGACCAGAACCACCGCGACCGCGATATAGACCATGAGCTTCAGCACGTCGCCCATCGGATCATCCATCAACGTGCCGTTGAAAGCGGGAAGCGCTCCGTAGCGGAAGGTCACGATCGTGATCGCCGCGCAGCCGGCGAGCGTCGCCAGCGCCAGCCAGTAGTTCACTTTGCGGTTCGCCTCGCTCAAGAAAAGGTCGAGCAGCAGGATCGCGCAGGCCATCAGCGTCAGAAAGATCTCGGGATACAGCGGAGCGAAGTCGGAAGCGGTCATATCAGTTTGTCTTGCCGGCCGCGACCTGCGCGAGCAGGTTCTCGACCGTCGCGTGCAGGACTTCCGCCATGGGGTACGGGTAGATTCCGAAAATCAGCACCGCCAGCGCGAGCGCCGAAAGCGCAATGATCTCACGCATATTGACGTCGGAAAGTTTGGCGACAGCTTCGTTGCCGATCGGACCGAAAACAACGCGTTTGTACATCCACAGCGTGTACGCCGCGCCGAATACCAGCGTCGTCGCGGCTCCCGCCGCATACCAGAGATTGACTTGCGCCGAGCCGAGGATAACGAGGAATTCGCCGACAAATCCGCTCGTTCCAGGCAGGCCCGAATTCGCCATGGCGAACAACATGAAGAACGTGGCGAACAATGGCATCGTATTGACCACGCCGCCGTAGTCGGAAATCAAGCGCGAGTGCAGACGGTCGTACATGACTCCGACGCAGAGAAAGAGCGCGCCGGAGACGAAGCCGTGTGAAATCATTTGCATCATCGCCCCTTCGATTCCGAGCGTGTTGAAAATGAAAATACCGAGCGTGACGAAGCCCATGTGCGAGACCGACGAATAGGCGATCAACTTCTTCATGTCGTTCTGCGCGAGCGTGACCAGACCGATGTAAATCACCGCGATCAACGAGAGCGCGATCATGACTCCAGACAGCGCGTGGCTGGCGTCGGGAGCAATGGGAAGCGAAAAACGCAAGAAGCCATAACCGCCGAGCTTGAGCAGAATCGCCGCGAGCACGACCGAGCCTCCGGTCGGCGCTTCGACGTGAGCATCAGGCAGCCACGTGTGCACCGGCCACATCGGCACCTTCACCGCGAAGGAAACGAAAAACGCGATGAACAGGAAAATCTGGTGAATGATCGGGATCGCGAGCCGGTGGTAATCGAGGATCGCGAAGCTGCCGCCGCTTGCGTGATACAAGTAGATGAAAGCGATCAGCATCAACACCGATCCCAAAAAAGTGTAGAGAAAGAATTTGACCGCTGCGTAGACCCGGTTCGGCCCGCCCCATACGCCGATGATGATGAACATCGGAACGAGAGTCGCTTCGAAGACGACGTAAAACAGAACCGCATCGAGTGAAGCAAAGACGCCGTTTACCAGCCCCGACATCAGCAGAAACGCCGCCATGTACTGGGCGACTCGTTCGGTGATCACTCGCCATCCGGCGATGACGACAAGCGGAGTGGTGAACGCGTTAAGCAGGATCAGGAGCAGCGAGATGCCGTCGATGCCGAGGTGATAATTGACGTTGAAGCGCTCGATCCACGGCGTGAACTCGACGAACTGCATCGCCGGTGTGGAAACATCGAACTGCGTATAAAGGGGTATGGCGACGAGAAATCCCGCGATGGAGCCGACGAGCGCGAGCCAACGCGCGAGCTTGGCGTTGCGATCTCCGCCGGTCGCGAGGATCAGTCCGGCGAAAACGATCGGCAGCCAGATAACGGTGCTTAATAATGGCAAATCAAACATTCTTGCTAGCTCATGCCTCTTACGGCCCTCACCTAGGGACAGGACTGAGGACTGAGGACTGAGAGTAAAAAGCATGATCAGGCCGCAACTCAGTCCTCAGTCCTAAGCCCTCAGTCCTTTTTTTCATTTCCAATAACTCCACACGGTCAGAAGTACAAACACCCCGATGATCATCGTGAACGCGTAGTGATAGACGAATCCGGATTGGAACCGGCGTATGAACATTGCAGTCCATCCAAGCAAGCGCGCCGTGCCATTGACGAAAAAGTTGTCGATGACGTTGACGTCTCCCCATTTCCACAGGCCGGCGCCGACTTTGCGTGCACCGCCAGCGAAGAACCATTCGTTGAATTCATCGAGGCCGTATTTCTTCTCGAGGACCGTGTAGAGGAACCCCGCTTGCTGGCTGATCGTTCGCGGAAGGTTCGGACTCTTGATGTAGAGCAGCCACGCCGCGGCGATACCCGCGGCCGCGAGCCAGAGAGGCGGGCTCGCAAGTCCGTGCAGAATGAATCGTCCGATGCCATGAAACTCTTCTTTCAGCGTCGCGAGGGTGTTGTGCTCGGGTGCGACAACGATCGCGTTCTGAAAGAATCCGCCGAAAAGCAGTGGCTCGATGTATTGCCAGCCCGCGAAAATCGAAGGAAGCGCGAGCATCATCAGCGGCAAGGTCACGACCCACGGCGATTCGCGCACGTGGTCGGGATGATCCATACGCGGCTCGCCGTGAAACGTCATGAACATGAGGCGGAATGTGTAGAAGGCGGTGATAAAAACGCTCACCGTCAAGGCGATGTAAGCAATGCCGGAGCCAAAGATCGTCGAGGCATGCACCGCCTCGATGATCGCGTCCTTGGAGAAAAATCCGGCGAAAGGCGGAACGCCCGCGAGCGCGAGCGAACCGATGAGCGCGGTCCAATAAGTGATCGGCATGTACGCTTTGAGCCCGCCCATTTTCCGCATGTCCTGTTCGTGATGCAGCGCAATGATTACCGAACCCGCGGCGAGAAAAAGCAGCGCTTTGAAGAACGCGTGCGTCATGAGATGAAAAATCGAAGCAGCATACGCCGAAGCCCCCAAGGCGGCAGTCATGTAGCCGAGTTGGGAGAGAGTCGAATAGGCGACAACTCTTTTGATGTCGTTTTGCACGAGCCCAAGAAGCGCCATGAAAAACGCAGTGATGGCGCCGATGATCATCACCACCGACAGCGCGGTTTCTGAAAGCTCGAAAAGCGGCGACATGCGAGCGACCATGAAGATCCCGGCGGTGACCATTGTCGCGGCATGAATCAGCGCGGAAATCGGAGTTGGACCCTCCATCGAATCGGGCAGCCAGACGTGCAGCGGAAACTGCGCCGATTTCCCCATCGCGCCGACGAAGAGAAGAATGCAGATGAGCGTGATCACGCCCCATAGCAAGCCAGGCAGGATTTCGATGGTTTCGCCGGAAAGTTCGTGCGCGCGCGAAAATACGCTGGCATAGTCGAGTGTTCCGAAATAAGCGGCGACAAGGGCGACGCCGAGAATGAAACCGAAATCGCCCACGCGGTTCGCGAGGAAGGCTTTCAAATTGGCGTAGATCGCCGATTCGCGCGTATACCAGAAACCGATCAGGAGATACGACATCAGGCCTACCGCTTCCCAGCCGAAGAACAATTGCAGGAAATTATTCGACATCACCAGCATCAGCATCGAGAAAGTAAACAGCGAGATGTAGCTGAAAAAACGCTGATAACCGGGGTCATCGTGCATGTACCCGATCGTATAGATGTGCACCATGAGCGAAACGAAAGACACGACGAGCATCATGAGCGCCGAGAGCCGGTCAATCAGAAAGCCGATTTCGAAGCGCAAGTCTCCCGACGTCCACCACGTGTAAATGGCGCCATTGAATAAATTGCCGCGCAGAACGTCATAGAAAACGGCCGCCGAAGCGGCGGTTGAAACGATCATGAGCGCGATCACCAGCCTGTGCGTCCAGACGCGGCCAATGACTTTGCCAAAGAAACCGGCGATGACCGCGCCCAGAAGCGGCGCGAGCGGCACGATGAGATACAGTGTTCGCATTCTTATGAGTGCGCAGTGAACAGTGGACTGTGTTCAGTGATGAATTTGCTGCCCACTGTAAACTCGATACTGTCCACTTTGGCCTATCCTCTCAGGCTGCCCAGATCATCCACATGAATCGTATTCAGGTTACGGAACAGAACGACCAGTATCGCAAGCCCTATGGCCGACTCGGCGGCGGCGACGGTCAGAATGAAAAAGACGAAAATCTGACCCGAAATGTCGTTCAAGTAGTGCGAGAACGCGATGAAGTTCAGGTTGACCGCGAGCAACATCAACTCGATCGCCATCAAGAGAATGATGACGTTTTTGCGATTCAGGAAAATCCCGACGACGCTGATTGCGAACAGCAGCGCGCCCAGGATGAGGTAGTGGGAGAGGGAGATCAACGGACTTTCCTGAAGTGAAGGGTGAAGGGTGAAGGGTGAAGGGGTAATACTCCCTTCCCCGGCAGGGGGAGGGCTGGGGTGGGGGCATCCCCCTTCACCCTTTCCCCTTCACTTTTTGCATCTCTGTGCCTTCGGACGGCATCGATACGATCCGCACCCGCTCTTCGCGTCGCACGGCGATCTGCTGCGACGGGTCCTGATACCTGCTGTCCTTGCGGCGGCGAAGCGTCAAGGCGATTGCGGCGACGATCGCGACGAGAAGGATCACCGCCGCGATTTCGAATGGGTACACGTAGTCGGTGTAGATCAGGCGGCCCAGTTCCTTGGTGTTGCTGTAGTCGGACGGCCGCGTGGCGGCGATCTTAGCTGATTCGAAATACTTGCTTCCCAGCACCAGCGTCATTTCGGCAACCAGCAGAATCGCGACCGTCGCGCCGAGTGGCAGGTAGCTCCAGAATTGTTCCCGCAATCGCGCCAGATTGACGTCAAGCATCATGACGACAAAAAGGAAAAGCACCATCACCGCGCCGACGTAAACGAGCACGAGGGTGATGGCGAGGAACTCGGCTTCGAGCAGCAGCCACAATCCCGCCGCAGTAAAAAAAGCGAGCACGAGATTGAGCGCGGCATGCACCGGATTACGCGAAACGATCACGCGCAGCGCGGCAAAAATCAAAATCACCGAGAAGACCCAGAAGACGAAGGCGGTCATTGCGTTTTTTTGCGCAGCGGGTGTCCGCCAAACCCATGCCGCAGCAAAGCCACCGCCTTGCCGGCGATGCTGTCGGGGTCTCGGTAGCGGTAATACGCCATTTCCGACTGAGCAATAACCGGCGCCCACACTTCTTTTTCTAAAGCGTATTCCACCGCCCATTTGACTTCGCGCGTGTCTTCGACAAAACCCGAGAGCTGATCGAGGTCGTGCTCGCGTAGCCCGCGCTCCATAAGCTCGATGAGCCAACTGCGGATCACCGAACCGTGGTTCCAATTGTGGAATAGCGCCGCAAGATCGAGCCGATAGTCCGAACGCGCGAGCAGATCAACGCCTTCACCAATGGCCTGCAACATTCCGAACTCGATCGCGTTGTGGATCAGCTTGACGAAGTGTCCCGCGCCTGAAGGACCGGCGTGGAGCACGCCTTCGGGCACCGCGAGATCGTTGAGCAGCGGCTCAATCGCGGCATAAGCGTCAGCGTCGCCGCCAACCATGAAACACGCTCCCGTTTGAGCGCCTTCGACGCCGCCGCTCGTGCCGACGTCGAGAAAGGCGATCCGCCTTTCTTTGAGCTCTTGATAGTGGCGCACCGAATCCTTCCAATGCGAATTGCCGCCGTCGGCGACAATGTCGCCTGCATTGAGAAGACGCTTCAACTGCCTCACACTTGCATCGGCCGGATCGCCATGCGGAACGTACAAGAGCACAATGCGCGGCGGCTTAAGTTGGGCGACGAGGTCTGCGAGAGTCGGCGCCAGAGCCAGCCCTTGCTGTGCCAAGTTCGGATCGGCGGCCGGATCATAGGCGACTACGCGATGTTTTCTTCCGAGGGCTTGGAGCCCAAGGTTTCTGCCCATTCTTCCCAAGCCTACTATGCCGAATTTCATAAACTAACCTGTTATTCCCCAAGCTTGTCCCCGGCATCCCTTAAGCCGGGAGCGGGAATCGTTTTGATGAGATCCCGGCTTTCGCCGCCGTCGCGTTGCGACGATCAACGATACTTCGCGTCCGCCTCCCGCGCGCGCGCGATTTCAGCTTCGTATTTGTCGCCGATCTCAAGCAGCATCGGCTTCGTGTAATACAAGTCGCCGCGCTTCTCTCCGTGGTACTCGTGAATGTCGGTCTCGACGATCGAATCCACCGGGCACGATTCCTCGCAAAAGCCGCAATACATGCACTTGGTCAGATCGATGTCGTAACGCGTGGTGCGGCGCGTGTTGTCTTCGCGCTGCTCGGATTCGATGTAGATGCACGCGGCGGGACACACCGCTTCGCACAGCTTGCAGGCGATGCAGCGCTCTTCGCCATTGGGATAGCGGCGCAGCGCGTGCAAGCCGCGAAAGCGCGGGCTCTTCGGCGTTTTCTCTTCCGGGTACTGCACGGTGATCTTGCGCGCGAACAAGTAGCGGCCGGTCAGCGCCAACCCTTTCACCAGCTCGGTGAGGAGAAACGTTTTGAACGGATTTACCATAGCCACAAAGGTGTCTGCATCCAGACGCCGACGACGACGATCCAGACCAAGGTCACCGGAATGAACACTTTCCAGCCGAGGCGCATGATCTGATCGTAGCGATAACGCGGAAAAGTCGCGCGAAACCACAAAAAGAGAAACAGCATGAACGCGGTTTTCAAGAGCAGCCAGACGAAACCGGGAATCCAGGTGAACGGCGCGATGTTGAATGGAGGCAGCCAGCCGCCGAGAAACAGGACCGCGGCGAGGGCGGAGACCAGAATCATGTTGGCGTACTCGGCGAGAAAGAACATGGCGAAAGCCATTCCCGAGTACTCGACGTGGAAGCCGGCGACGATCTCGGTTTCGCCTTCGGCGACGTCGAACGGCGCACGATTGGTTTCGGCCACGGCGGAAACGAAATAGACGATGAACAGCGGCAGGAGCGGCAGCCAGTACCAACTGAGAAGGGTGGGCCCGGTCTGATCCCTGACGATCTCACCGAGATTCAAACTCTGCGCCGCCATCAGCACCCCGACGAGGGCGAAACCCATGGCGATTTCGTACGACACGATTTGCGCGGCCGAGCGCAAGGATCCCAAAAAAGCGTACTTCGAATTTGATGCCCACCCGGCGACGATGATTCCATAGACGCCGAGCGAGGTCATGGCGAGGATATAGAGCAGCCCCGCGTTGATGTCGGCGAGCACGACTTCGGCCGAAAACGGAATCACCGCCCACGCGGCGAAAGCGGGAGCGATTGCGAGCAGCGGCGCCAGCATGAACAGAAAACGATTGGCGCCGGTGGGAACGATGATTTCCTTCATGAGCAGCTTGACCACGTCGGCGATCGGTTGCAAAAGCCCTTTGAAGCCGACTCGATTGGGGCCGACGCGAACCTGCATATAGCCGATCACTTTGCGTTCTGCGAGTGTGAGGTAGGCGACTGACAAAAGCAGCGTGACGACAATCGCGAGGATGAAGGCCAGGGTCACGAAGAATTCGGCGATCATTCGTCCACTCGCTCGATCGAAATCTCGCCAAACATGGGCCCGAGGTTCGATGTCAACGGATGTCCCGCCGCAACGCGGATGCAGTTGTCGGGTAAGCTGTCGTCGCGCTCAATCACAAGACAGGCATCGCCGCCGATTTGCTTGAGCCGCACGCGATCGCCTTCTCTGAGAGCGTAGCGTTCGATGATCGAAGCGCGCATCGCCGCGACCGGCTCGCGCGCATCGCGCGTTTCCTGCAGCGGCGGCGAGCGGCGGGCGATCGCATCGGCTGCGTAAATCGGCACATCGCCGATTCGCTCTAACGCGCCCTTGAGCCTGCCTTTGTCAAAGGCAGGGGCTGGCACGAGCGGATTCTGCTGCGAAACTTCGTTATTGAGCGGCATGGTCTCTCTGGCGATCTCCTCGCGAATCGCTTCAACCGTGTCGAAATCGAAACCGGCAAGCTTGAGATGATTGCCGAGGACGCGGAGCACTTTCCACCCGGGACGCGTTTCCCCCAACGGCGGGACGGCGGCTTTGAAACTCTGCGCTCGCCCTTCACAGTTGACGAAAGCCCCTGCTGTTTCGGTGAATGGCGCGATCGGCAACATGACGTGCGCGTAATCCGCGGCGCGGTAGGGGCTCATCGCGACCACCAGTTCCGCTTGCCGCATCGCCGCGGTCGCCTGGCGTGAATCGTAGCAATCAAGCTCGGGTTCGACGCCGAGCAGAAGATACGCTCGCCGGGGCTTCGCCAGCATTTCCCCGCAGTTCATTCCGTGCGGAGATGAGCTGAACGGCGCCGCTTTCGCCAAGTAAGCGCCGACACTGTTTGCGGCTTCTCCCAGAAAGCCGAATTTCGCGCCGGTGAGCCGCGCGAGTTTCTGCGCAAGCGTGTGCAACTGCGAGTACTGCGGATGATGCGTCGCGAGATTGCCGAGCAGAACCGCCGCGGGTTGAGCTTCGCGCAAGTGCGCCGCGATCGCGTTTGTTTCGGACGATTGCGCAGCGCCCACAATCTCAGCGAGCGCGTCGGCCATCTGCGACGGGGCGACAATCATGCGATGCGAAAAACGCAAAGTCGGGTCACCCTCGAAGGGATTGAGCAGCGAGACTTGCGCTCCCAATTTGATTGCTTTACGAATTCGCGCCGCGATCAACGGATGGTCTTTACGCAAGTTCGTGCCGATGAAGAGTATAGATTTCAAATCGAAAAAGTCCGTGACTTTCATCCCAAGCCACGGCGCGCCGCTTGTACGTCCATCGAGCGAGAAATCCGACTGGCGC
>JBOIGA010000002.1:0-48012 GCA_050741875.1 Burkholderiales bacterium | reverse complement strand
GGAGTTCATGCGCGCGGAAGTCGCGCAACGCACGTCCCCCACCAATATCGGCTTCGGCGTGCTGGCGACTGTCGCCGCGCGCGACTTCGGGTACATCACGACCGATGACGCGATCGCGCGCAATCGCGCAACGTTGCAAACCTTGTTCAAGCTCGAACGCTTCGAAGGCCACTTGCTGAACTGGTACAACACCGCGACCCTGGAACCGTTGCACCCGCGCTATGTGTCGCTGGTCGACAGCGGCAATCTGATCGCGGCTCTATGGACCGCGGAACAGGCGTATCTTGAATTTCTGAACCGCGCGGTCATCGGCCCTTCGGCGCTCGCGGGTCTCGCCGATGTTCTGGCGTTGGCGAACGAAGCTGCGGAAGCAGACCCGGAGACTGAGGCGCAGCTCAACGCGCTGACCGCCCTCGTTGATGATCCGCAGCAGCCGCTCGATGAAATCGTGCGGCGCGTCGTTCTCGCCGCCGGTCCTGCGGAACGGCTCGCGCATCTTCGGCCCGCCTCCTACTGGAGCAGTCAGGTCGCGCGTCAGGCGCGCGCCTGGAACGCGGCCATCGAAGCCTACCTGCAATGGGTGAAAGTTCTTTCGGATTTGCCGCAGGAAGGTCTGCTTTTGCTCGGCGAGCGCGCGCACGAATGGCGGCGGCACGCGCTTGCCTCGCACCCGTCGCTGCGCATGCTCGCCGCCGCGGACATTCCCGGCGTCAGCCAATTGCTGGCTTTGCACGCCCGCAAGAGCGAGCTCAACGCGCGGGACAGTGCGCGCGACTGGCTCGATAAGCTCGCCGAGGCAATCTCCAATGCGCAACGCGCCGCGCTCGAGCAAGTCGCGATCGCCGATGAGCTCATCGCGCAAATGGAAGCGCTGGCGAATGCCATGAATCTGCGTTTCCTGTATCGGCAAGAGCGCAAATTGTTCGCGATCGGCTACAACGTGAGCGAGCGCAGGCTCGATACGTCGCACTACGATCTGCTCGCGAGCGAAGCGCGACTCGGCAGTTTTGTCGCGATCGCGCAAGACGACGTGCCGGTCGAGCATTGGTGGGCGCTCGGGCGTCCGCATGGCACAGCTTATGGACGGCGCGCGCTTTTATCCTGGAGCGGCACGATGTTCGAATACCTGATGCCGCTGCTGTTGACTCGCAGCTTCAATCATTCGCTGCTCGATCAGGCGTGCCGGACGGCGGTCGCGGGTCAAATCGAATACGGCGCGCAGCGCGGCATTCCGTGGGGAATTTCCGAGGCGGCGTTCAGCGCCCTCGATGCGCACAAAATCTACCAGTACCGAGCGTTCGGCGTCCCCGGTCTCGGGTTGAAGCGCGGACTCGAAGATGACCTGGTCGTGAGTCCGTATTCAACCGTGCTCGCATTGCGAGTCGCGCCCGCCGCCGCAATCGACAACCTGCGGCGTCTCGCCGAGTTCACGCCGCGAGGGCTCGTCGGTGATTACGGGTTTTTCGAAGCGATCGATTATTCGCGCCAGCACGAGCCGGGCGGCGAACGCGGCGTGCCAGTGTACGCGTATATGGCGCACCACCAAGGGATGATCCTTACCGCGATCGACAATGCGCTGCACGATGAGGTCATGCCCGCACGTTTCCACGCCGACCCGCGAGTGCGTGCTGCCGAACCTCTATTGTTCGAGCGCATCCCTGCCGGGCCGGCGGTCGCTCAGAACTATGTACGAGAAGCGCCGCTACCGCGGCTTGCGCCGATCGCAGCCAGGCGCGCATCGGACCGCACGGAGACTCAGGGCATTTCTTCTCCCAAAGTGCATCTGCTGTCGAACGGCGCTTATTCGGTAATGGTGACCGATTCCGGCGGCGGCTACAGCCGCTTGCGCGATATCGACATCACGCGCTGGCGCGCCGATTCGACGCGGGATTGCTGGGGCAGTTTTATCTACTTCAAGGACACGAAGAGCGGACACGCCTGGTCAGCAACGCGTCAGCCGATGCGCTCGACCGCCGCCGCTTATGAAGTGAAATTCACCGAGGACAAGGCCGCGTTCATGCGGCGCGACCGCGAATTCGGCACGCTAACCGAAATCGTCGTCTCGCCCGAGGATAACGCTGAAATCCGCCGTGTGACTTTGATCAACCACGGCTCGCGCGATCGCACGATCGAAGTCACGAGCTACGCGGAAATCGTGCTGGCCGCGCACGCTTCCGATCGCACGCACCCGGCTTTCAGCAATCTTTTCATCGAGACCGAGGCGCTGCCTGGAGTGCTCTTAGCCCGGCGGCGCGCCGGCGCTCCCAATGATGCCGGCATATGGGCGGTTCACGCGGTAACGCCCGTTGGCGGTGGGCAATATGAAACCGCGCGCGCGGCTTTCATCGGCCGCGGACGCCCGCTTGAGCGTCCCTTGGCGCTCAACAAGAAATTGACTGATACAGCCGGCGCTACGCTCGACCCGATCTTCAGTTTGCGCAGCGTCGTGCGGCTCAAGGGCGGCGAACGCGCGCGAATTTCGTTTGTTACCGCGGCGGCCGAATCGCGTGCGGGCGCGCTTGCGGTCGCGCAAAAGTATTCCGACACGCGCGCCACTGACCGGGCATTCGAAATGGCGTGGACGCATACTCAACTGGAAATGCGGCGCTTGCGCCTCCACCGCGACGACAGCCGCTCGTTCGAAGAGCTCGCCGGGTATTTGTTGTATCCGCACGCGCGTTTGCGGCCGCCGCCCGAGCGTCTGCGGCGCAACGTCCTCGGTCAATCGGGGCTTTGGGAATACGGCATCTCCGGGGATCTGCCTATCCTCGCGCTGACCATCGGCGACGCGGGGGATATCGAGCTCGTCAGTCAAACACTCGCCGCGCACAACTATCTCAAGCTGCGCGGGCTGAGATTCGATCTTGTCATTTTGAACGAAGAGTCCGCGAGCTATGAACAACCGCTGCACGAGCAACTGCGCCGCCTCGTCGAGGCGCATGCGCCTGACGCAAAGGAACAAGGTGGCGTGATTCTGCTGCCCGCGGCAAAGGTCCCGGAACGCGATTTCAACTTACTGCTGGCGAGCGCCCGAGTGGTGCTGGTCGCGGCCAGAGGAAGCTTGCGCAAGCAGCTCGCACTGCCGGCGTTGGCGACGGACTTGCCGCCTTCTCTATTGGTCAACGAGCACGTCATGGAAGAGCCATCGGCGCCGCTTCCCTACATGGAATTGCCGTACTTCAACGGTCTCGGCGGATTCACGCACGATGGGCACGAATATGTAATCTACCTCGGCCCCGACACGCGCACGCCGGCGCCGTGGGTCAATGTCATGGCGAACCCCAACTTTGGCGCGCTTGTCAGCGAATCGGGAAGCGGTTTCGCGTGGTGCGGCAACAGCCAGAGCAACCGCTTGACGCCCTGGTCGAACGACGCGGTCAGAGATCCCGCCGGGGACGCGATCTACATTCGCGATGAGGACATCGGTGTGTACTGGACTCCGACGGCGTCGCCGATCCGCGAGCTCGACGCGTATCGCGCGCGTCACGGCCAGGGATACACCGTCTTTGAACACAACAGCCACGCGATCGAACAGGAGCTTCTGTGCTTTGTCCCGCTCGATGACGCCGGCGGCGCGGCGGTCAGGATCCAGAAACTGCGCTTGCGCAATGCGTCCTCGCGCGCGCGACGTCTCTCCGTGACCGCCTATTGCGAATGGGTGCTCGGCGGGCATCGCGAAGAAACGCAGCAGCACATCATCACCAACTGGGATGCCGAATCGCAGGCGCTGTTCGCGCGCAACAGCTACCACCCGGATTTTGCACCGCACGTGGCATTTGCCGCTTCGGCCCCGGCGGCGAACTCTTTTACCGGTGACCGCACCGAGTTTCTCGGCCGCAACGGCTCGCTTGCGCGGCCGGCGGCGCTCAAGCGCAGCAAGCTCTCACGCCGCTCCGGCGCCGCGCTCGATCCGTGCGCTGCGCTGCAAGTCGAGGTCGAGCTCGACCCCGGTCAGGAGACAGAAATCGTCTTTCTGCTCGGCCAAACCGAGAACGCGGGCGCGGCGCGCGAACTTATCAAGCGTTACCGCGATGTGTCCGCGGTGGAGCACGCGTTAAGTGAAACGCGCGCATGGTGGGACCGGGCGCTCGGCGTGATCGAGATCAACACCCCCGATCTCGCAGTCAACTTATTGTTGAATCGCTGGCTGCTCTATCAGGATCTGAGTTGCCGCATCTGGGGGCGCTCGGGGTTTTATCAATCGAGCGGCGCGTACGGGTTTCGCGATCAGCTGCAGGATGGGCTGGCCCTCCTCTATTCCGCGCCGCAAATCGCTCGCGCGCAAATCCTGCGCGCCGCAGCGCGCCAATTTCGCGAGGGCGACGTGCAGCACTGGTGGCATTCCGATAGCGGGGCGGGTGTACGCACGCGCATTTCCGATGATCTTCTGTGGCTACCTTACGCGACCGCGCAGTACCTTCGCGTCACCGGCGACGCCGGCGTGCTTGATGAGATCGTACCGTTTCTGGAAGGCGCAGAGCTCGAACCCGGCGACCACGACAAATATTTCGCGCCTTCGCAATCGGCCGAGGCGGCGCCACTTCTCGAACATTGCCGCCGCGCGATCGTCCGCGGTGTGACCGAAGGCGCGCATGGCTTGCCATTGATCGGCAGCGGTGATTGGAACGACGGCATGAACCGCGTCGGCGCGGACGGGAAGGGAGAGAGCGTCTGGCTCGCATGGTTCGTGATCCACGTGTTGCACGATTGGGCTGATCTTTTAAGCTTGCGCAACGGAATCGAAGAAGCGCGCGAAGCGAACGAGGCGCGCGCACGCGCGGCGCGTATGACACGCGCGGTCGAGCAACATGCATGGGACGGCGGCTGGTATGTGCGCGCATTCTTCGACGACGGCACGCCGCTTGGCTCGGCGCAAAGCGCAGAAGCAAAAATCGACTCTCTCGCGCAATCGTGGGCGGCGATTTCCGGAACGGCCGACGCGGAACGAACCGCGCTCGCGCTCAACGCTGCCGAGCAGCATCTGGTGCGCGCGGCAGAAGGGTTGGTCCTGCTGTTCACTCCGCCGTTCGACGCCTCACCGCTCGACCCCGGTTACATCAAAGGCTATCCGCCCGGCGTGCGGGAAAACGGCGGGCAGTATACGCACGGCTCGCTATGGCTGCCGATGGCCTTCGCCCGATGCGGCGAAGGCGATAAAGCGACCGCGCTCATGCGCATGATGAATCCGGTCGAACACGCGCGCACGCCCGACGATGTCGCGCGCTACCAGGTCGAGCCCTATGTCGTTGCCGCGGACGTTTATGCGCTGGCCGGTCAAACCGGCAGGGGCGGTTGGACCTGGTATACCGGCTCGGCAGGCTGGATGTATCGGATATGGCTCGAAGAAATTCTCGGCTTCAAGTTGCGAGGCGAAAAGCTTTCACTCGATCCAGTCATTTCATCGGCGTGGACCGGGTTTAGCCTTCGCTTTCGCTATCGCGACACCGATTACGATCTCGTGGTCGAGAATCCGCAAGGAATCTGTCGTGGAGTCGAAGCGATACGGATCGACGGCAAGCCGGTGTCCGGCACGAGCATCGATTTAATCAATGACCGCCGGCGCCACGTGGTGCTGGTGCAAATGAGTCGTTTTACAGCAGAGCATGGGACCTTCGCAGCTGCTGTGAATCGAGTCCCGGCCGTGAAATAGCGGGATTCACGATCCAACGGGACACCGTGGAAAACGGTTCCACGGTGTCCCCAGTCATTTGCTCCACGAGCGGCGGATTTATAGCGGAGATGCTGAGAGCTTTCTTGCGAGGCTCTCCGCCGCGCGCGGAGAGCCTTATGCGCTACCGCCGTTTCGCCGCCATCCTCGGCGCCTGAGTGGAAGCCCTCTTGCGCGGCGATTCTTCCTCCACTTCCATTGGGTCCACTCCCATTTCACTCATTAGCTCTTCCTTGCGCTGCTTAAGCTGCTCGCCAATCTCCTGCAAGTCGAGCCCCTTGGATTTCTTCAGCTTGGGAAACATCTCGTTCTGCTCTTCCTTGACGTGGTGCCGGATGTATTCGGCGAGCACGGTGAACTTGGCGTCATCCTTTTCGTCTTCGCCGTCATAGCTCGCGAGTTGCTCGATGAGATCCTTCGCCGTCGCATGCTCAACTTCAGCTTCGTTCAAGAGATCGGCTTCTTTCAAGGCCCCACGCGCGGCTGGATAGAAGATCTCTTCCTCGATCTGGGTGTGAATCTTGAGTGACGTACAGCACTTTTCGACGAGCGCGCGTTTTTCTTCGGCGTCTTCCAGCTTCTCGAAATCCTTGAACAGCTTTTCAACTTTCTTGTGGTCCGCCATCAGCAGCGCGGTCGCGTCCATGCTCTTCGATGCGGTTTGTTTCCTTGGTAGTTGCCAAAAGCGAGCGCGAGCAAGCGCTGTGCCATGGCGCAGCACCCGGCGCAGCATGGCTTCAGAGGGCCGAGGACGGATGACAGAAAGCAGACGGCCTAAGGCTTGCCTTCGACGCTGCGTCTGAAACCAGTACAGAGATGACTGAGGACCGGTGACAGACGACCGAAGAGACTGTAGGGCCGTCCGCGCCTGAAGCTTCTCACAGCGTGTCAGCCGACGATGTAAAACTTACATTCGCGGACCAAATTTCCAACCAACTGTCTACCAGACTCGCACCACTGAGATGGTAACTAGACCCTCAAGCGATCATGCGGCGTACTTCGCGCGATACCTTCTCGGCCAACTCGTCCTCTGCCTTGTCCATGTCATACCTGGTTTGCAAATTCAACCAGTAGCGCGGACTCTGCCCGAAATAGCGGCCAAGGCGCATGGCAAGCTCCGCGGTTACCGGCCGCTTCCCGTGCACAACATGATTGACCCGCATCGCCGGCACACTCAATTCCTGGGCGAGGCGGTATTGCGATACATGCAACTCGTCCAGCATCTCTTTCAAATACACACCGGGGTGCACCGGCGAAATCGAGCGTTTAGCCATATCTTTCCCTTCAATGGTAGTCAACGATCTCCACCTGCTCCGCAATTGCCTTCGCGCCAATCAAAGCAAACCCGCACTGGTCGTTAATGCGGATGCTCCACTGCCCTTTCCGATCCGCTTTCAATGCTTCAAGACGATTGGACGGCGGAAGCCGCAAGTCCTGAACTTGCTCGGCAGCGTCGAGGGCGTTCAATTTCTGAAACGCTCGCTGTTGAATTTCGCGAGGAAATCTCTTGCTGAATTGACGTTTGTAAATTTTCTCCGTCTCTTTGCAGCGGAAAGATTTGATCACGACGTGAGCTTAAACATTTTGTTACTACGGTCAATGCGCTAAAAGGCGCGCTATTGCCGCAATGTTTCGCTGTTGAAACCGCCCGATCACGCGCACGAATCGCAGCCGATATTCGAAGCCTTGCAGCGCGGAGCAACGAGAGAGATCGGCGGCGTTCGCAAGAAGCGGGGTGCGACAATCACCTCGTCCAGCCGCCGATCTCAATGCCCTTCGCACACTACTTGAATCGGTGGAAAGGGTCGCGGCGCAATCCTACGACTGAAGCATTTCGCGAACTGCGCACGCTGCTCGCATCGGTGGAAAAAGCCGTGGCGTGAAAGTCCTACGCCCGAAGCATTGCGCGAAACGTCGCGGCATTGCGCACTCCCTTGTCGGCGTAGCAGTTGTTGAAAAGGACGTGGACCCTGTGCGCTTTTTCTTCAAGCGCTTTCACAAGCGGGGCAAGCGCCGCCAGCTCTTCATCCGAATAAAGGTAGTTGAAACGCTCGGCGGCGGAAGCCAGATTTTTTGCCTGCCACGTTTGCGCGTTGCGGCCATGCAATCTCAGCATCGCGAGCTTGGATGAAGTCGCTTCCCAGATCGCGGGAATGCTGAATGAAATCCCCTGCGCAATCACGGTCTCGTGCACGTCGTCGTCGATGAACCGGAGTCGGCAATGCGTAATACGTGCTGTCTACTTCGACCAGCGGAAATCGCGCGGCATAGTGTTTGAGCCTGTCTTCCGCGCGTTTGAGATCGCGCGGATACCATCCCGAGGCGAGGAGCGTCTTATCGGTCCAAGACGCGGTTCCGACCGCGATTGTCATTGCTGTTTGCCGAGAGCTTATACGGTTTAGAGCTGTACTCAAGCGAAGGCTCTCTGAATCCTAAATCCTTCATTTGTGGGAATTCAGCGCCCGTTCTTCAGTCATAAATCGACAACCATGAAAAAAACCAGTGTCCTTGCCTTCGTGATGGCGGGCGGCGAAGGCTCCAGGCTGCACCCGCTCACCGCCGAGCGCTCGAAACCATCGGTTCCTTTCGGCGCGCGCTACCGCATCATTGATTTTGTCCTGTCCAACCTCATCAATTCGGGAATCCATTCGATCTATTTGCTGGTGCAATACAAGTCGCAGTCCCTGATCGAGCATGTGCGCAAGGCGTGGGTCTTGAGCCCGATCATTTCCGAGCAATTCGTCACCATTGTTCCGCCGCAGATGCGCGAGTCGCAGGACTGGTTTCAGGGCACCGCCGACGCGGTCTACCAAAATCTAGGTCTGATCCAGCAGCACGCGCCCGATCTCGTCTGCGTTTTCGGCGCCGACCACTTATATCGCATGGACGTGCGTCAGATGGTGGATTTTCACATCGAGCGAGATGCCGAGGTGACCATCGCCGCGCTTCCCGTGCCCATTCATCAAGCCAGCGCTTTCGGAGTCATCGCCCCCGATGAAGACGGACGCGTGCGCGAGTTTATGGAAAAACCGAAGAATCCTCCGGCGATGCCCGGCGACGCTTCCCGCAGCTACGCCTCGATGGGGAACTACCTCTTCGACGCCGATGTGTTGTCCGACACTTTGAACGCCGCGCACGACAATCGGGAGGACGATTTCGGCCGTCATGTGCTGCCGCGTATGCTGAGAACGCACCGGGTATTCGCCTACGATTTCGCGCGCAACCAGATTCCGGGAGTCAAGCCCTTCGAGGAGCACGCATACTGGCGCGATGTGGGAACGATAGACGCGTACTTCGATGCGCACCAGGACGTCATCGGCTTGACGCCACGCTTCAACATCTTCAATCCGCGCTGGCCGATTTTCTCCTCCAACTATCAGGGTCCGGTTGCGAAAATCATCTCGGGCGAAGTCAGCAACAGCATCATTGCCGGCGGCAGCATCATCAACGGCGCATGTATCCGCGACTCGATCCTGCGGCGCGAGGTCATGTTGGAAGGCGACGTCGAGCTCGACAACTGCATCATCATGGATTATGTGCATATCCAGGGAGGGTGCAGGCTAAAACGCGTCATCGTGGACCGCTACAATGTCATTCCCGGCATGACGCAAATCGGCTACGACCGCGATGCCGACAGCAAACGCTGGTCCGTTACCGACAGCGGTATCACCATCGTCCCGCGCGGCAAACGCAAATTGGGACCGAGCTTCTTGTCGTAACTAGCGCCGGTGACGCGATCCCTGGCGTCCGGGACCGCGGTCACAATGTACCGAAGCGGACCGCCGGGCGTCAGCGCATCGAAGGGATAACACGTAACGAGCGTAAGCATTGGATCATCGCTTGGCGCCAGCGGGTGTGGATCATTCTTGTCCGCGATAAAGCCGTTTTCTACGATGAAGCGGAGCGTAAGACCTTTCGTGTTCTCGACAGCAGGACGTCGCCCGGCGTTGTCGGTTTGCTCCATGGAGGCCACACAATCCGCAGGCACGAACAATTCGTAGTCGTGCAGGTACGCGTCGTTGGCGGTAAACAGCACACATATGTCGGCCGTCAAACCGGTAAGGACTAGCTTCTTCACACCCAGTTGATCGAGGAGTACTTGCAGCGGAGTACGGAAAAAACACGAATTCTTCGGTTTCAGAACGAAGAAGCCCTCCCGTCCCGGCTTGACCGCTCTGACCATAACCTTGCCACGCACGTTGTCACGCGAACAGTAAGCCACGACTTGCTTGAGATCCGAACGCCACTGACCAAAATTGTCGTTCGCATAAATCGCATGTATGCCTGCGTGCCTCGCGCGCTTTTTCAGCGCCGCCGTGTGTTTCGCGGCGTCCAGCGCATGCGGAAGAAGTTTGTCGCCGCCGGGGAATTCGAGATCATTGATGAAATCGATAAGTAGCAGTGCCGTATCGGAACCTCTGCGCGTCCCGGTTTTGGCTTGATTCTGGCCCATGCGTTGCTTTGATCCGCCGCTGCAGACCGCCGCGGACGGCGAGCGTTCGCCGTCCGCTTTTCCGTCACCCGCGTAAACTGAACCCTGTGCAGCGCGAGATCAGAGCATGTCTTTGCGCGCTTGCTTTGCGCGCGCCGCGCCGATCTCGGTCTTCACGTCCTTTTCTTCTTCGGGAGGGGGCAGCACGGCCGGCATTCCCAGCGATTGAATCCAAAGCTCGCGGCACCATCCCTTGCTATGGTAGATGTGCTCATCTTCCTCATCTTCGACTTCTTCAACGGCCGCTTTCAACACCTGTTTTTCTTTGGCTTTCGCTTTCTCGGCGCACTTGGAAAGGAGCTCCCAATTTTGATGGTCCTTGGTTTCCGCGAAGACCACGCACTCACAGGCGACAAGCTCAGCCGCTTCCGGTTTCCCGGCTTGCAGCGCCATATCCATCGCCCGCACTAGCGACTCGCCAACATGGTGGACAACTTCCCGCCCGGGAGTCTGCGCTTCGGGATCGAGGCCCAACTGCTCAAAGAAGTTGCGCATGACTTCGACATGATGGTTGGTCTGGTCGAGATATTTTTCCCACTCTTCTTTCAATTCATCGTTGACAGCGCAGGGCAACGCTTTGGTGTAGACCTGCACCCCGCCCATTTCGGTTTCCAGCATCTGGTACAGAAGCTCTTTGGTCTGCTCGTTCATTGTTGTTCTCCAGTGAAGGTGCTACAAAAAAATGAGCCGCGGCGCTCCTTATTATTACCTTCGTAGTCGAGGCCGCGACCCTCTTAAAAGCTGGATTCGGGAATCAGGACGCTTAGTCGAGCGGTTTGACTGAATCCTTGATCCCGAATCCTCAATCCTTTACTTCCCCCCGCCACGCCCCGGTTTCACTGGCGCGCTGTTCGATGAATTCCTTGAAGCGCCGCAGGTCGCCTTTGACTCTCGCTGAGTCGAGGCCGACCGCGCTGCCGGCTTTTTCCACCGTTCCTTGCGGCTCGTAATCGAACTGCGCCATCACGCGAGTCCTGTCGTCCGCGACACGGTGAAAGGTAACCACCCCGGCGTTCTTCGCGCCAGACGTGCTGTGCCACGCGATGCGCTTGTCCGGGATCTGTTCGTCTATCTCGGCGGTCCAGGTTTCTTCCTTGCCGCCGACTTGCGCGCGCCAGCGAAGATGGGTCTCGTCGAGTTGAGTGACCTCACGAACGCCTTCCATGAAGCGGGGAAATTCCTCGAACTGCGTCCACTGGTTGTAAACCGTACGCACCGGACAAGCGACGTCAACGGATTGTTCTACCGTGGCCATTTTTGCTCCTCGTGGATTTGCGGGTGCGCAGTGCCCGGCGCAGCCGTTTTGTTGATAGAAATACATCGTTATTTGATCTTGCTCTGGATGTTCCGCGCCATCTGCAAGTGCTCCTTCAAGTTGGGTAGCGTCTTTTTGGCGAATTCCTGAAGCTTGCGGTCCTTGCTCTTCGCGCCTTGCTCAAACAAGGCAATCATCTCCTGATGGTCCCGCACCTGCGCTTGCATGTATTTCTTGTCGAACTCCGCTTCGGATGCCGCCATCAGTTCTTTTTTCTTCGCCATCTGTTTGGGCGCGGGTTGCGAGGGCGGCGTCACGCCTTTCTCTGCCGCGATTCTCATGAGCTGGTCGTTGACCTTGCCGTGGTCTTCAACCATGCGTTGCCCATACTTCTTGACTTCGGGGTTCCGCGCTTTTTGCGCCGCGAGTTTTCCCATCTCGACTTCGGCAAGCCCGCCTTGCGCGGCTTGTTTGATCCAGCCTTGTTTGCCAACCGTCTGCGCCGATTCGGCGTCCTTCTCGGCCGCGACCGCGGCGCCGCAAATGAGGCCGCCCGCGAACAGCAATACGCTCAACGTTTCGACGTTCATGATCGCCTCTTCTTACGCTGATGCCTATCGGAGGATGCCTTTGTTCGGAGACCTTTTCTATCAGAGAACGACCGAATTTGCCGTAGGACAATCACTGACTTTTGGCTGCACGCGAGCAAGCAACTTTCTGGCGATCTTTTCGATGGCCGTGCTGACGATTTTCTTGCGCCAGGAGTCTCGCCCGAATCGAAGCAGGCCCACAGCCCGCATTCGGAAACGGGCAAGTACCTCCTTTGGCGCTACCGGCGATAGTCAATCGCCGCAGCGCCGGCCGCCAAACGAGAGTAAGGCTCAGCGGCTGGCGTATTGATCGCGAAGTTCGCGAATCATGTCGTGGTTTTGCTGAACGCCTTCGAACTGACGTTCGACCATCGTTCGAACCTCGTCCGGCAGATCCGAGTTGAGAGCGTTGCGATACGACTCGACCGCGGCATCCTCCCCGCGCTCGGTTTCGTTCAAAATTGCTTCGTCGTCCTTGCCGGTGACCGCGCCTTTGACATCAACCCAGCCGCGATGCATCGCGCCGCCCACGCTTCCTCCCGTTTCGGGGTTACCGCCCAGGCGCCGTACTTCACTTTGGAGTTCGCGCGCCCCCTCGGCGCAACTTTGCGCGCACTCGCTGAAAACGCTTTTCAACTGCGGATCGGAAGCGTTCTCCGCGCATTGCTTGAATCCCTCCTCGCCGTCCCTGGAAGTTTGGATGAGGTCGTTGAGTGTAGAGATTACATTGTCGTTATCCATTGGCTTCTCCTGTAAGGCTGAACGCGCCTATCGCGTTCAGCGCAATTCGCGCGGAGCAATAGTCGTGCCTTTCGATCGGCAAATTTCTTTGCCGGATAAGGCCTGACGAACACGAGTCAGCTTGCTTAGCTGAACGTTTCGCGGCAAAGCGGCGATGTTTCTGCAGACGTAACGCTTACATGGGCCGTGTAAGTTTTTCCAGATTGCCAATAATTCCTGGAAGACCGGCGACCAGCGAGACCATCAACGGTCACTGCCTGGCAAGGATCTTCGGGTTAAGCGAGGGAACAAAGATAATTTGTTATCATCTGACGACAGGACGACAGCAGAACAATAATTCCTGAATGAACAATCACCGATTGGCAGTATGGACGGGACAGCCTTACCCGCTCGGCGCGACATGGGATGGTGAGGGGGTCAACTTCGCGCTTTTTTCCGAGCACGCCGAAAAAGTCGAGCTGTGTCTTTTCGATTCCCGCGGAAAGACTCGGGGCAAACGCGAGGTGCAGCGCGTCAAACTGAAAGAGCGGACGCACCGGGTCTGGCATTGCTATCTCCCCGAAGTGCGCCCCGGCCAGCTCTACGGCTATCGGGTCCACGGACCTTACGACCCAAAAAACGGCCATCGCTTCAACGCCAATAAACTGCTCTTCGACCCTTACGCCAAACACATTGCCGGCACATTGCGCTGGAGCGACGCGCAATATGGTTATCGCATCGGCTCCGAGCGCGCGGATCTGTCTTTCGATCGCCGCGATTCGGCGCCCGGTATGCCGAAGTGCATGGTAATTGAGCCGGCGTTTTCGTGGGCCGAGGACAAACCCCCGAAAGTGCCGCGGTCGGAGACGGTGATTTACGAAACACACATCAAAGGATTCACCCACAATCATCCCGACGTTCCGCCGCACCTGCGCGGGACTTACGAAGCGCTCGCGTGCGCGCCCGTCATCGAGCATTTCAAGAAGCTCGGCGTGACGACGATCGAGCTTATGCCCGTGCACGCTTTCGTTGACGACAGAAGACTCATCGAGAAACAGCTGCGCAACTATTGGGGCTACAACTCGATCGGATTCTTCTCCCCCGATTCGCGCTACGCTTTCGAAGACCCTGTGAACGAGTTCAAGGCGATGGTCAAAACGCTGCACTCGCACGGACTCGAGGTCATCCTCGACGTCGTCTACAACCACACCGCCGAGGGCAATCATCTCGGGCCGACCTTGTGTTTTCGCGGCATAGACAACGTCGCCTACTATCGCCTCGAAGGCGACGGCTTTCGCTATTACCGGGACTATACCGGCACCGGCAACACGCTCAATATGACGCATCCGCGTGTGCTACAGATCATCATGGATTCGCTGCGCTACTGGGTCACCGAAATGCACGTCGACGGATTCCGCTTCGATCTCGCTTCCACATTAGCGCGCGAATTGCACGAGGTGGACAAGCTCGGCGCTTTTTTCGACATCATTCACCAGGACCCGGTCATTTCGCAGGTGAAACTCATCGCCGAGCCGTGGGATCTCGGCGAAGGCGGATATCAGGTCGGCAATTTTCCCGTCGGCTGGGCCGAGTGGAACGGCATGTATCGCGACGATGTGCGCAGCTATTGGAAAGGCGACGACGGATTGATCGGCGCGATGGCGTACCGCCTGACCGGTTCGAGCGATCTCTACGAAACGAGCGGGAGAAGGCCTTACGCGAGCATCAATTTCATCACCGCGCACGACGGCTTCACCTTGCACGATCTCGTCTCCTACAACCACAAGCACAACGAGGCCAATCACGAAGACAACCGCGACGGCGAATCGCACAACCGAAGCTGGAACTGCGGAGTCGAGGGCGAGACCGATCGCGCCGACATCAAGGACCTTCGCGGCCAGCAGAAGCGGAACTTTTTGGCGACGCTCATGCTCTCGCAAGGAGTGCCTATGCTGCTTTTGGGGGACGAAATGGGCAGGACTCAAGGCGGCAACAACAACGCCTATTGCCAGGACAGCGAAATTTCCTGGCTCGACTGGAAACTAGACGACGCCGACGAACAACTGCTCGCTTACCTTCAGCGCCTGGGACGCATCCGCAAAAATCACGTCGTTTTTCGCCGCCGGCATTTTTTCGAGGGACTTCACCTTCCGTCTTCGAAAGTCGAGGGACTTCACCTTCCGTCTTCGAAAGTAACGGGGATCGTCTGGCTGCATCCGCATGGGCGCGAAATGACGGCGGAGGACTGGAACACGTCGTTCGCGCGCTGCCTCGGCCTTTTCTTATCGGGCAATATGGAAAACGAATACGACGGCAAGGGCAGTCTCGAATTGGACGATCATTTTCTGCTGCTCATCAACGCGTATCACGAGGAGATCAAATTCGAGATTCCGAATTTGGGCTCGGAAGCGCCTTGGCAAATGGTGCTCGACACCGTCGTTGAAGGCGGATTGAAACGCGGAGACTTTTTCAACGCAAAGCAAACATATCCGCTGCAAGGCCGCTCGCTCGCGCTGCTGACTCAGGCGAACCCACGACTCGCTCGCGATGAGAGTTAGGCATTCAATGCCTTTCGGGGCGGAGATCGTGGAGAACGGAGTCCGCTTCAACCTGTGGGCGCCGAACGCGAAGTCAGTCGAGCTGTGTCTCGATGCTAAAGCCGAGGAAATACTTCTGCCCTTACCGAAGGGCGACGAAGGTTGGCATTCTCTGATAACGGAAAATGCATCGGCGGGAAGCGGCTATCGCTATCGCATTGATGGCGAAGTTCTCGTTCCCGATCCGGCTTCGCGTTTCAACTTGCGCGATGTGACCGGTCCCTCGATTGTCGTTGATCCGCTCGCATACGAATGGAAGGACGGCGACTGGCGCGGTAGACCCTGGCACGAAGCGGTCGTCTACGAGTTGCACATCGGAACGTTTACGCCGGGAGGCACTTTCCGTTCCGCGATCGAACGGCTCGACTACCTCTGCCATCTGGGCGTGACCGCGCTCGAAGTCATGCCGGTCGCCGATTTTCCCGGACGCAAGAACTGGGGTTATGACGGCGTGCTGTTGTTTGCTCCCGATTCGGCGTACGGAACACCCGACGATTTCAAACGCTTCATCGAAGCCGCGCACGAGCGCGGCATCATGGTGCTGCTCGACGTCGTCTACAATCACTTCGGTCCCGAAGGCAACTATCTGCACGTCTACGCGCCGCAGTTTTTCACCAAGCATTACGACACGCCTTGGGGCGCGGCGATCAACTTCGATCAAGCAGGCTCGCGCCCGGTGCGCGATTTTTACATTCACAACGCGCTGTACTGGCTCGAGGAATTCCGGCTGGATGGTTTGCGCCTCGATGCCGTCCATGCGATCCGCGACGATGAATCGGATATCAGCATTTTGTGCGAGCTCGCCGAAGCGGTGCGCGGCGGTCCGGGCAAGACTCGCGAAATTCATCTGATCCTGGAAAACGACAACAACATCGCGCGTTTCCTGGAGCACGATGGCCAAGGGCGCCCGCGCTGGTATACCGCGCAATGGAACGACGACGCGCACCACGCGCTCCATGTTCTTTTGACCGATGAACGGGAAGGGTATTACCGCGATTACTCGGAAGAACCGATCGTCCACCTCGGGCGTGCTTTGAGCGAAGGTTTTTCGTATCAGGGCGAAACATCCCAACACCGCCATGGAAAAGCTCGCGGCGAGCGAAGCGCGGATCTTCCGCCAACGGCGTTTGTCAATTTTCTGCAGAATCACGATCAGGTCGGCAACAACGCTTTCGGGCATCGTTTGAACCATGTCGCCGATCGCGACGCGCTGCGCGCGGCGACCGCGATACTCTTGCTTTCTCCCGCGATTCCGCTCATTTTCATGGGACAGGAATTCGCCGCGGCGCAGCCTTTTCCATTCTTTTGCGACTTCGGCCCTCCGCTCGCCGGCCTCGTGACTGAAGGAAGGCGGCGTGAATTCGAGCGCTTCCCCGCGTTTCGCGATCCGAAAATGAAACTGCTCATTCCCGACCCCAATGCGCCGCCGGCTTTTCAGAGCGCTGTGCTCGATTGGTCTCAGATTGAAAAACCTCCGCACGACGAGCACGTCGCCTTCTTTCGCGAATTGCTCAAAGTTCGCCACGCCGAAATCGTTCCGCGCTTGAAAACAGCGATCAGAGATCAGAAATTGGGCAACCGGGAAGCGCCGCAGGCGAGCTACCAAAAACTTTCCGAACGGGGGTTAAAAGTGCAGTGGAAAATGAACGATGGGTCATGCGTCACGCTACTTGCCAATCTGAGCGGCGAAGCCATAAGAACCGACATTGCCTTGAACGGAAGAATTCTTTTCGCGACTCATGCAATCAAAAAGGCGCTTCCCCCATGGAGCGTCGCGTTTCTGATTGAGGAATGAACGCGGGCGACGCGCTCGACCGGCTCGCTGAGCTCGGCCACAAGCTCGGAATCGCCGCGAGCTATCACGACATCTGGGGTAACGAGCACCACACGTCCGCGGCGACGCTGCGCGCGCTCATCGATGCTTTCGGCGCAGTCCCGAAAGACGAGTCTTCGCGAGTCCTGCCACCCGTGCTTATCGCGCGTGAGGAGGACGGCGCGGCGAAAATCCCCATCGCCCCGGTTGACTTCGACACGGCCTGGCGCTGGCGAATCATCGAGGAGAACGGTGCTCAACACTCCGGCAGCTTCATTCCGTCCGAGCTCAGCCGGGATGCGCAAGGACGGGCGATCTTCGATCTCGCGCCGCCGCTTGCGATCGGCTATCACACTTTCGAGCTGAGCCGCGACGACGAACCCGCGCGCATGCCGCTCATCGTCGTTCCTGCCAAATGCTATTGGCCACCTGCATTGGCGGCGCGCGTGTGGGGGCCCGCGCTGCAGTTGTATGCGGTGCGCTCGGAACGCAATTGGGGGATCGGCGATTTCACCGATCTGAAAAATGCCGTGGAGATTTTCGCGCGCGAAGGCGCGGGTGTCGTTGGGGTCAATCCGCTGTGCGCGCTTTTTCCACACGATCCCAGACACGCCAGTCCGTACAGCCCGTCGAACCGCTCTTTCCTGAACTTTCTCTATCTCGACGTCGACGCCATCATCGCCGCGCAGGACTGTGAGGTCGCTCGCGCATTTGTTCGCCATCCGCAGTTTCTGATGCGGCTTGCAAAACTGCGCGGCTCCGATCTCGTCGACTATGAAGCCGTCGCCGCGGCGAAATTCGAAGCGCTCGAGATCCTGTGGCGCCATTTCCGCGAGAAGCATCTCACCTCGGCGAGCGCTCAGGCGCGCGCGTTTCGCGCGTACCAGGCGGCGGGCGGGCGCACGCTTTACACCCATGCGCTTTTCACCGCTCTCCAGGAACACTTTCACGGCGCCGATCCGGCTTTATGGGGCTGGCCGAAGTGGCCGGAAGAATATCGCGACCCGGAATCGAGCGCGGTCGTCGAGTTTCGCGCGCGCAATCGCGATCGAGTCGAGTTCTACCAGTACCTGCAGTGGTGCGCGGACAGACAGCTTGATGAAGTTGGCAAACGCTGCCTCGCGCTGCGCATGGGCGTGGGGCTCTATCTCGACCTGCCGATCTCGGTTGATGCCGCGGGCGCGGGAACGTGGGCGAATCAAAACGTATATGCATTGAGTGCGCGAGTCGGCGCACCTCCCGATGAGTGGAATCCGCGGGGACAGGATTGGGGTCTGCCGCCTTTCAATCCGCGTGCATTACGCGAAGCAGCGTACGCGCCGTGGATAGCTGTCTTGCGAAGCACAATGCGTCACGCCGGAGCGCTGCGGATCGATCACGTCATGGGCCTCATGCGTTTGTACTGGGTGCCACCGAACGCAAGCGCCAAAGAAGGCGCTTATGTCCACTACCTTTTCGAAGACCTTTTGGGAATTCTCGCGCTGGAGTCGCAACGCAATCGTTGTCTGGTCATCGGCGAGGATCTGGGCACGGTGCCAGACGAAGTGCGCGCCGGCCTCCATGGCGCCGGGCTCTTGTCGTACCGTTTGTTGTATTTTGAGAAAAACGACAACGACGAATTCAAATCTCCAGACCAGTATCCGGCACAGGCGCTGTGCACAATTTCCACACATGATCTGCCCACACTCGCGGGTTACTGGGAAGGGCGCGATCTGGCCATTCGCAACGAGCTCAATCTTTTTCCTTCGGATGCCTTGCGCGAGCAGGCAATCCTTGTCCGCTCACAGGAACGGGCCCGCCTGCTCCTCGCGCTCGAACGTGAAGGGCTGTTGCCAGAAGCCGCAAGCATTGATCCCGCCTCGGTTCCGGCGATGACCGCCGCGCTGTCGAATGCGTGCCATCGCTTTCTCGCTCGCACGCCGGCGAAAGTGATGATGGTCCAGTTGGAAGACGTGATGGGCACAGCCGAGCAGGTCAACATGCCTGGAACGGTCGGGCAGCAACCGAACTGGCGCAAGAAGCTGCCGCTCAATCTCGAACGTCTTACTGAGGAACGGGGGTTTCGCGAAATCGTAACAGCGCTGCGCGAAGAGCGCGGCTCACCCAGCGCAGCAGCGGCGCGCACCGAGCGCGAAATTCGCCTGGACGAGGTCGAGATTCCAAACGCGACCTACCGGCTGCAACTCAATCGCGATTTCACTTTCAACGATGCGGCCAAGCTTGTCCCTTATCTCGCCCGGCTCGGAATCAGCCATTGTTACGCCTCACCCTATCTCAAGGCGCGGCCGGGAAGCACGCATGGCTACGACATCATCGACCATTCATCGCTCAATCCTGAAATCGGCGGAATGGACGCTTTCGAAGATTTCGTCGCCGCGCTCGAGAAGCACGGTATGGGACACATCCTCGATCTCGTTCCCAACCATATGGGCGTGATGGGCGCGGATAACGCATGGTGGCTCGACGTCCTCGAGAACGGGCAATCATCGGTGTACGCGAATTTCTTCGACATCGACTGGGAGCCGCTCAAAGAAGACCTGCGCGGCAAGGTGCTGCTTCCCGTTCTCGGCGATCGCTATGGCGCGGTGCTTGAGCAAGGCGAGCTCAGACTTGCCTTCGATCGCATCTTAGGATCGTTCAGCGTTTTTTATTATGAGCATCGCCTTCCCATCGGCCCTCGGCAGTACGCGAAGCTGCTCTCCCATCGTCTGCCAAGACTCGAGGCGCGCGCCGGCAAGACCAGCGATACCGCGCTGCGCCTGCAAAGTCTCATCACCGCGTTCGAGCATCTGCCCGCGCGCCGTGAAATCCTTCCCGAAAAAATCGCCGAACGCGATCGCGACAAGGAACTGCACAAGCAACGCCTGGCGCGCCTATGCCGGGAGGCGCCTGAAGTTTTGCGCGTGATCGAGGAGACAGTCCTCCAATACAACGGCGTTCCCGGCTATCCCGACTCCTTCGAGTTGCTGCACGAACTTCTGGAAGCGCAAGCGTACCGGCTCGCCGACTGGCGTGTTGCCCGCGACGAGATCAACTATCGCCGCTTTTTCGATATCAACGATCTCGCCGCGCTGCGAATGGAGCTTCCGGAAGTGTTCAACGCGACCCACGGTTTCGTACTCGATCTCGTCGCCCAGGGCAAAATCGCCGGGTTGCGAATCGATCATCCCGATGGCTTGTACGACCCTGCGACCTACTACGCCAAACTACAAAGCGAAATCGCTAAGCGATCCGACTCCCCCGGAACCTATCTTTGCGTGGAGAAGATTCTGGCGACGCACGAGCGCCTTCCCGAAGGCTGGCTCACGCACGGAACGACGGGATACGACTTCGCCAATCTCGTGAACGGCCTTTTCGTCCGGCCCGAAGCCGAGCCACTGCTTACACGCTTCTACCACGCGTTCATCGGCGAGAAGCGCAATTTCGACGATTTGCTGTACGAATGCAAGAAGCTGATTGTCAAAGCTGCGCTCGCTTCCGAAGTCAACGTGCTCGCGTATGCGCTCGATCGGATTGCCGAGCTCGATCGGCACACTCGCGATTTCACTCTCAACCAGCTTCGCGACGCGTTGACCGAAGTCATCGCCTGCTTCCCGGTGTATCGAACGTACGTGCGCGAGGGCGACATCTCCGAATCCGATCGCCGCCACATCGCCTGGGCGATCGGGTGCGCGAAGAAGAAAGCACTCAGCGGCGACTTGAGCGCTTACGACTTCATCCGCGATGTGCTGCTCCTGGATGGAATCGCCGATAAATCCGATCAGCACCGCGAAGCCATCGTGCGTTTCGCCATGAAATTTCCACAGGTCACTTCGCCAGTGATGGCGAAAGGCCTTGAAGACACCGCGCTTTACCGCGATTTTCGTCTCGCCTCCTTGAACGATGTCGGCGGCGATCCGCGACGCTTTTTTGTTTCGGTCGCCGCATTCCACAACGAGAACCTCGAACGCGCCAAGCGCTTTCCACACGCGATGCTCGCGACTTCCACGCATGACAACAAGCGTTCGGAGGATGCGCGCGCGCGGATCAATGTGATTTCCGAGCTTGCCGCAGAGTGGAAAGAACACATCAAGCGCTGGGCGAAAATCAATCGCGCCAAAAAAACCGGAAGCGGGCGCGAACGCGCGCCCTCGGTCAACGACGAATATCTGCTGTATCAAACCCTGCTCGGTTGCTGGCCTCTGGGCGAGCCCGGACCCGATTTCTCCACGCGCATCGAGAATTACATGCTCAAGGCGGCGAAAGAAGCGAAGCTTGCGACTTCGTGGACCAATCCCGATGCCGACTACGAAAAAGCGCTCGTGCAATTCAGTCGCGAAGTCATCGCTTCGAACAACTTTGTCGCTGATTTCCTGCCGTTTCAAAAACGCGTGGCGGCGCTCGGGATGCTGAACAGCCTGTCGCAAACCTTGCTCAAGCTGAGTTCGCCGGGAGTGCCCGATGTCTATCAGGGAAACGAAATCTGGGATTTCAGCCTGGTCGATCCCGACAATCGCAGGCCGGTGGATTACTCGAAGCGAGAGGCAATGCTTGGCGAGCTTGAATCGTTTGAATCGCTTGGGCCCGAACAACTCGCGGAGAGACTCAAAGACTTGCTCGCCAACCTGGCCGACGGCCGCGCCAAACTTTACCTCGTTTCACGCGTGCTCAATTTTCGCCAGCAAAATCCCGAGCTTTTTAAACATGGGGACTATGTACCGCTGGCGGCCGAAGGCCCGCGCGCGGGAAACGTCATCGCTTTCGCCCGGCGCCAGGAGGAGGCGAGCCTGATCGTCGTCGCGGCGAGATTCTTCTCGCAACTCGCAGACGAAAACGCGTGGGGCGACACCGTTATTCATTGTCCTCGCGGAGCTTATCTAAACCTTCTGACCAAAGCCAGATTGGAATGCAACGGCGAGCGCCTGCAGCTGGATCGAGTGCTCACTGATTTTCCGGTGACACTGTTAGTCAAGATGTTCGCAGTTAGTCGCTAGGACTTTGAGTCGCTAGTATTTTTACTCGAGACTAGCGACTAGCCACTAGCGACTTATCAAAAGTTAGGGCTCGCAAAAGTGGCGGCTTGCGAAGAGCGAACATGATTCCACTTTGGATCAAACTCTCTTACACCGTCGTTGCGGTGGTGATCGTCGCCGTCTACGCTTTTAAATACCCGCCCAGCAACTTTCTCTGGTTTTCCGACATCGCCTTGCTCGCCACCGTGCCCGCGCTGTGGTTCGAGAGCAGCGTGGTGGCGAGCACGATGACGCTCGCGGTGCTGCTTCCGGAAGTGTTTTGGAATGTGGGATTTTTCGGGCGGCTCATTAGCGGCAGGCGAATCGGCGGCCTCGCCGATTACATGTTCGACCCGAGCAAGCCGCGCCATCTTCGCGCGCTTTCGCTGTTTCATGTTTTTCTTCCGGTTCTTCTGGTATGGATGGTCGCGAAGCTCGGGTATGACGACGACGCTCTGATCGCCGCCACCCTTCTTGCGTGGATTGTTTTTCCTCTCACTTACTGGCTCGCCGATCCCAAGGGAGAAAATGTGAACTGGGTGCGCGGTCTTGGATCTGAGCCGCAGACACGGCTGCCGCCGCTCGCTTACCTCGGTGCGCTCATGATCGCGGTTCCCGTCCTCGTCTACCTTCCGACGCACCTCGTGCTTCGCCCACTCTTCGGCTGACTTTCGCGCTGTCGCCCTTCGTCACTAAAACCCGAAATTTGGCGGCTCTAAAAGGGCTCGAACGAGTCCACGCTTCGCGCGGTCTAATGGTATGGAAAATGCTCCAGACTTTCGGCTTGGAGACGGGGGAACGAAGTTGATCAAACTCATCGGCGCAGGATGCGGAGTTGGCGCGCGCGATGCACGCTGCGCTGCCGGACCCGAGCACTTGAAACGTTTCGGCATTGCACAGCGCTTGCAAACCAAAGGAATCGAGGCGCGCTGGGGCAAGATCGTCCGCTGCCGGCGGGTACGCGGACAAACGACTCAGCTCGGTTCCGTGATCGAATTTTCCAAGCGGCTCGCACACGAAGTTTCCGAAACGATCGCGCGCAGAGACTTTCCTCTGGTGCTCGGCGGCGATCACAGTTGCGCGATCGGAACCTGGAGCGGAGTGCGTTCCGCTGTGGGTGCGCCGATCGGCTTGATCTGGATCGATGCCCACATGGACGCGCACACGCCCGAAACGAGCGAAAGCAGCGCGTTGCACGGAATGCCGCTCGCTCACTTGCTTGGGCGAGGCGACTCGCGGCTTGCGAACGTACGTGAAATCTCTCCCGTGTTTCGGCCCGATCGCGTCGTTCTCATCGGCGTTCGCAGCTTCGAGGAGAAGGAAGCCGAACTGCTCGGGGAGCTCGGTGTCCGGGTTTACGGCATGCCGGAAGTTCGCGCCCGCGGCTTGACGGATATTTTCGGCGAGGCAATCGAAATCGTCAGCCAGGGAACGGCCGGCTTCGGCGTCTCGCTCGATTTGGACGCGCTTGATCCGACTGAGGCGCCTGGAACCGCCGTTCCTGTCGAGGGCGGATTGACTCGTGCCGAGCTTATCGACGCTTTTCGCCTCGCCAATCGCCATCGCAAACTCATCGCGCTCGAAATCGCCGAATACAATCCGGTCCTCGACAGCGATAACGCGACCGCTCGCCTGGCCGAGAACCTCATCGCCGCGCTGCTTGCGCCGCCGGGCGCGAGCGTCAAGAAAGAAGAGCGCTATTGCGCCAACAACTACGCACCGCTGCCGGTGGTCCTCGTCAAAGGCAAGGGGGTGCATCTGTGGGACGAGTCGGGAAATCGCTATCTGGACATGCTCGGCGCTTATTCGGCGACAACTTTCGGTCACGCTCACCCTCGCCTCGTCAATGCTTTGACCGAACAGGCGAACACGCTGGCTTTGACCTCTCGCGCGTTTTTTTCCGACCGGCTCGGACTCTTTGCCGAACGCCTGTGCACGCTCACCGGCCAGGACAAGATGCTGCCGATGAACACCGGCGCCGAAGCCGTCGAGACCGCGCTCAAAGCCGCGCGCAAATGGGCCTACGAAGTCAAGGGCGTCAAGCCGGAGCGCGCCGAAATCATCGCCTGCCGCGGCAATTTCCACGGCCGAACCTTGGGTATCATCTCGTTTTCGTCCGAGCCGCAATACCGGCGCGGCTTCGGCCCTTTCCTTCCCGGCATATCGTCCATTCCTTTCAATGACGTTGCGGCGCTCGAAGCGGCGATCAACGAAAACACCGCGGCTTTCCTCGTCGAACCGATTCAAGGCGAAGGCGGAATCATCGTTCCATCACCTGGATATCTCACGGCTTGCGCAGAAATCTGCCGCAAGCATCGCGTACTTCTAATGTGCGACGAAGTACAGACCGGACTCGGGCGCACGGGAAAGCTGCTCGCGCACCAACACGACAAGGTCACTCCCGATGGCCTCATTCTCGGAAAAGCTCTCGGCGGCGGATTGCTTCCTGCCTCCGCTTTTCTCGCCAAGTCGGAAGTGATGGCTGTTTTCAATCCGGGTGACCATGGCAGCACGTTTGGCGGCAACCCGCTCGCATGCGCGGTCGGCCTCGAAGCGTTGAACGTTCTCGTCGAGGAGAACCTCATCGAGCGCTCGCGCGAACTCGGAGAGGTTTTCTTAAGCAAGCTCAAGAGAATCGAAAGTCCGGCTATTCGAGACGTTCGCGGCAAAGGACTCTTTATCGGCATCGAGCTCGATCCCGCTCGCATTCAAAGCCGAGCTTTTGCCGAAGCGCTTGCAGCGCGCGGAATTCTCACCAAAGACACGCACGGCGTCGTTCGCTTCGCTCCCCCACTCGTCATCAGCCGTGCTGAAATTGACTGGGCGGTGACCGAGATTAGAGCCGCTCTTCGCGAACTCAATCCGAAGCAGCATCGCGCGGCGTGAGCATCCGGCCGGCGAAGTTTTCGCTCAGCAACGGGAATGCCTAAAGAACCTTTCGCCAGGCTTCACCTTGAGCGGCGCAATCCGGCCGCTTACGCCGGAAGCTGGCTAGCCGGCCGAGGCGATCTCGAGTCGATCGATCCCGCTACCGAAGAAACGATCGCCGCGACCGGAAAAGCTTCGGCGCGGGATTTGGAACAAGTCCTGGAGAACTCGCGCAAGGCTTTCGCCGAATGGCGGCTCGTCCCGGCGCCGAGACGCGGCGAACTCGTTCGGCGCTTCGCCGAACTCCTGCGCGAAAATAAAGATTCGCTCGGAACGCTGGTCTCGATCGAAACCGGAAAAATCAAACAAGAGGGACTGGGCGAAGTCCAGGAAATGATCGACATCGCCGACTTTGCCGTCGGTCAGTCGCGGATGTTGTATGGGTTGACCATGCACTCCGAGCGGCCAATGCACCGGATGTACGAGCAATGGCATCCGCTCGGGGTCGTCGGCGTCATTACCGCTTTTAATTTTCCCGTCGCCGTGTGGGCATGGAACGCTTTCATCGCCGCGGTCTGCGGCAATGTCATCGTCTGGAAACCTTCGCCGAAAACTCCGCTTTGCGCCGTTGCCGTTCAGCATCTCGCCAATCAGGCGATGCGAGACTGCGGCGCTCCCGCCGTTTTCTCGCTCGTCATCACCGATTCGGATCAACTCGCGGAAACATTGGTCGGCGACGACCGAATCGCGCTTGTTTCCTTCACCGGTTCGAGCGCGGTCGGAAAAAAAGTCGCTGCGCTGTGCGCTCAGCGCATGAAGCGATTTTTACTCGAGTGCTCGGGAAACAATGCGATCATCGTCGATGAAACCGCCGACCTCGAACTCGCGACACGCGCGATCGTGTTCGGCGCCGCGGGAACGGCCGGACAGCGGTGCACGACGACTCGCCGTTTGATCCTGCGCGAGGATCGCTTTGCCGAGCTGACGGAAAGACTCGTGCGCGCGTACAAACAGGTGAAAATTGGCAACCCGCTGGATCTCGAGACCGTCATGGGGCCGCTGATCGATGGCGCCGCGGTCGAGCGCTTTCTTGAGACCATCGCCGATGTCCGCGCCCGAGGAGGAGAAATCATCCATGGCGGGAAAGCGCTGGATCGGCGCGGGTTTTTTGTCGAGCCGACTTTAGTGCGCGCCAGCAGCGATTGGGACATCGTGCGGCGTGAGACTTTCGCGCCGATTTTGTATCTGATTTCATACCAAACAATCGCGGAAGCGATCGCGATCAACAACGACGTTCCGCAGGGGCTCGCCTCGGCTCTGTTCACCAACAGCCTGAAAAACGCCGAGCGTTTTTTGTCCGCGGTCGGGAGCGACTGCGGCATCGCCAACGTCAACATCGGAACGTCTGGCGCTGAGATTGGCGGCGCTTTCGGGGGCGAAAAAGAAACCGGAGGCGGACGCGAAGCCGGATCGGACTCGTGGAAAGCGTACATGCGGCGGCAGACCAACACGATCAACTGGGGCGACGAGCTTCCTCTTGCGCAAGGAATTAGATTCGGATGAGCAGAGAACTTGATATTCGCATCGCTGAACTTGTCGACGACTATGTCGCGCGCAACGGCGCGGCGCGGTTCCTCGCCGCGGCACTCGATGAAGCCGGCGTCGGTTTTATTCCGGTCGTGGATCATCTCACGATCCGCACTCTCGACGTCGATCGCCGCGCCGATGAGTTCGTCACACTCGGCTATGTCGAGGGCGAAACCTTGCGCTACGGCGATTGGTTCGCCAAGATTTATCGCAAGCCCGGTTACCCGGCTTTTTTCATTGACCAGGCTTACCCCGATTCGCGTGGCGCAACGAGCATTATTCCCGGCTGGGTTAGAAAATTCGGTGATGAGACCTTGCATCACATCGCCGTGAGAGTCGCCGACATCGAGCATTCGGTGACCATGCTAAAAACACGAGGCATCGCGTTTGCCGGGGAAGTCGTCGGCAGGCCAAACGATCTGCTGCGCCAAATTTTCACTGTCGCCGAAGAGGTGAATGGCGAAGCTTTCTCGGTGCTGGAATTGATCGAACGCCGGCGCGGATTCCTGGGATTTTCCCCGCCCCACGCCGACTCGCTGATGAAGTCCTCGACTAAAAAGTTGTAAGACTTACAAACGCGGGCCGCGACAAGCCCGCGAAATTTCTCCGCGACCCCGCACAAACTTTTTCTTAACAGCGACTTCATCGGCGCTGGCATATCTGTTGCGCCAGTTTTTTCTCCAACACAAAGGAGATGAAAATGGAAAAGCGTCGCGGTCAGAAACAACAGAATCAGAATCAGGAAGATGAGCAGGACCCGCTCGAAGCAATGGAGCAGCCAGGCGGACAGAAGAAGGCCCGCAAAGGATCACAAGAATCGGTGCAAGGCAGCGAGCAAGATCCTCTCGAACCGATGCAGCAGCAAAGCGGCCAGTCGCGCCCGGGATCGCAGCAGGGTTTCGCCCAAACGGGAAAACCGCGTCAAACCTTCGGCCAGGAAGCGCAGGACGAAAGCGGCGAACTATCCCAGAAAAAGCAGTCTTCGCAGCAATACAAGCCTGGACAGCAACGTCAGCAGCAGAAAGGTAAGGGCGGGGAACAAGAGCGCAGTCAGACCTACAAGCCGGCATCGGGTCGCGACAAGAGCTAGCAACGTGGGTATCGATAGTCGAAAGTAAGCGGGATCGGAGAGTTTTCGTTTCGGCTTTCCGATTCCCGATCCCCTATGGCCGATTCCCGGATTTTGGACCCCACATTCCGGTCGAGACGTAACGTTCGCCCGTGTCCGACAGCACGGTGACAAGCGTTCTCGGTCTTTTGTCGGCGGCGCCAACTTTCATCGCCCCGTAGACGAAAGCTCCCGATGATGGGCCGACGAACAAGCCTTCCTTCGTCAGCTCACGGCATACTTGCAAGGCTTGATCGAGCGTCACGGGAATACGCTCGTCGATCAGCGCCTCATCCAGAATCTCAGGGACAATGTCCCCCGGATGTCCGAGCGGCTTCAAACCTTCGATTCCGGGAAAAGTTTCGGGAATGACCGCGGCAATGTGAACTTGCGGATTCGCTTCTCGCAAGCGCCGACCCACTCCGGTGATCGTTCCACCGGTGCCGACTCCGGCGATGAAACAGTCGGGAGCGGCGCCAGCGGCTTCGGCGACCTGCGCCAGAATCTCTCCCGCGGTTTCCTCATAATGCGCGCGAACATTGTCTTCGTTCGCATATTGATCGCAATGCCAATAAAGTTCGGGACGTTCTTGTGCGAGCTGCTTCGCTCTGCGAAGAGCGAAATCGTATCCCTCGATCGGATCGGTCATGATCAGTTCAGCGCCGTGCGAACGGATGCGCTCGAGCCTCTCCCGGCTCGCGTTGCCGGGAACGACGATCGTCACCGGAACACCGAGCGCGGCGCCGAGCGCCGCGTATGAAATGCCGGCGTTACCCGAAGATGAATCGAGCAGCCTCCTGCCGCCTTCGAATCGTCCCGCGGCAATCGCATTCGTGACCATTCGCTTGACCGCGCGGTCCTTGATCGAACCGCCCGGATTCACCGACTCGAGCTTGGCGAAAAGGCGCACGCCGTTCTTTGCCGCGAGCTTTATTTCGACGAGCGGAGTGTTGCCGATCGCCGCGAGCAAGCCGTGCTTCAGATTGAAGGTCTCCGCTTTCATCAGGCCGCCGCGCAAAAGCGTTCGTAGTCGATGTAGCCGGGGAACTCCCTTCCTTCCGCGCAATACCGGCAGTCGCGATTCGGTTCGAGCTTGAGCTCATCGAAGCGCGCCGCGAGCGCGTCGTAGTAAAGCAGACGTCCGACGAGCGGATCGCCGATTTCAAGTATGAGCTTGATCGCCTCCACCGCCTGCAACAGACCGATGACTCCCGGAAGCACTCCCAGGACGCCCGCTTCAGCGCAGCTCGGCGCGAGCTCGGCCGGCGGCGGCTCGGGATAGAGGCAGCGGTAGCATGGTCCGCGGCGCTTTTCGTACGCCGGCCAAAACACCGAGACCTGGCCTTCGAAGCGGTAGACGGCGCCGTGAACGTTGGGAATCCTGAGCTTCACGCACGCGTCGTTGACGAGATAGCGCGTCGGAAAATTGTCCGAGCCGTCGACCACGAGATCGTAGCCGGCAAAAATTTTTTCGACGTGGGAGGAGTCGAGATGCGTCTCGTGGCAAACGATTTTGACCGCCGGATTCAACGCTTCCAAGGTCTGCTTCGCCGAAGCGACTTTGGACATTCCGACGCGGGAATCGGTGTGCAGAATCTGGCGCTGCAGATTGCTCCGATCGACCACGTCGTGATCCACGAGTCCGAGCGTTCCCACTCCGGCCGCTGCGAGATAGACAGCAGCGGGAGAACCCAGGCCCCCTGCGCCGATCAGCAGAACCCGCGATTGCAGGAGCTTGAGCTGTCCGGCTTCGCCGACTTCGGGCATGAGCAGATGTCTTGAATAGCGCTCGCGTGAATTCGCATCGAGGCGTTGCGGGAGCTCAATCGGCAGCCCTTGATTTTTCCAGCGCGAGAATCCTCCGGAGACCGAAGCGACGTTGCGATAGCCGAGCCGCCGCAGATCTTCGGCGGCGAAAAGCGAGCGCGTTCCGCCGCCGCACATCACGAGCAATTGCCGATCGAGATCCGGCACAGCGTCCTCGATCCTGAGCTCGAGATAGCCGCGCGAGATACGCAGCGCTCCCGCTGGACTGCCTTGCGCGATCTCATCGCTTTCCCGCACGTCAACGAGCACCGCGCCTTTGGCTTGCAGCTTCGCCGCTTGCGCTGGTTCCGTCTCGGGGATGGATTTTTTTAACTCGGCAAGCCGTTCGTCTTTGGCTTTACCTCCCGCCACGGCGGGAATGATGGCGATGACATCGCCATCCTTGACTGGGGTGGCCATGCCTTGCAGCGTCCGCACGTTGTCGCCGGAGACGAAAACGTTGACGAACTGCCGCAGCTCGCCGTCGGACGAGAGTACGCGCGCGGCGATGCCGTCGTGTTTTTCGGCGAGCGCATGCAAAGCTTCACCGACGGTCGCCGCGGATAGTCGGACTTCGTCAGCCCCGTTCGTATACGAGCGCAGCGGCATGGGAATGCGAATCGTGATATCACTCATGGTTCGATCAATTGTTCCGAAAACTGGTCGGCGTCGAAATAGAACGAGCGCAGTTCAGCCACGCCATCGCGGCCGACCGAAGCGATGATGTATGACCATCCCGGCCAGGCGAATTCGCGGTCGGTTGGACTCGGACGGGCCGGATGATCGGGATGCGAATGCCAGCAGCCGACGAGTTCGAGACCGTCGCGCCTCGCTTTCTCGTCGGCCGCGAGAAAATCCTTGGGATCGAGCTCGAAGCGGTCCGCTGCACGCTCGCCGTTGAGATTGCGCGCAGCGACAACCTCTTTCACTTCGATCGCACTGCCGTTTCTTTCGCCGATCAAAAGCCCGCAGGTCTCGTTGGGGTAGCCTTTGCTCGCCCACGCTTCGATCTCAGCTCTACACGCGGCCGGCAGCGATAGATTTTCGCGTTTCACTTTTCACGTTTAACCTGAACCGTTCCGTCCTCGACTCTCACCGGAAACACCTGCACATCTTCGTAGGCCGGGGGAGAACGCACTTCGCCGGTCTTCACACAAAAACGCGCGCCGTGGCGAGGACAAACGATTTCTTCTCCTTCGAGCCAGCCCGAAGCCAGATCGCCGCCGTCATGAGTACAGACGTCCTCGATCGCGAAGTATTCGCCGTTCAGATTGAACACGGCGACGAAAGTGTTGCCGATTTCAGCCGTTAGCCACTTTCCGGGCTCGATGTCGTCGGCTTTTGCCACGTTCAACCACTCACTCATCGCTTCGTTCGACTTCGCTCAGGACAGGCCTCACCCCTCACGCTTTTTGTCAGAGCATTCCAAGCTCGAGCTTCGCCGCTTCGCTCATTCGCTCGCGGTCCCATGGCGGGTCCCAAACCAATTCCACCCTGGCCTCAGTCACGCCCGGAACCGAGTAGAGCTGCTGCTCAACCGTTCCCGGAAAAGTTTGCGCGACCGGACAACCCGGCGCGGTCAGAGTCATCCGCACATCAACTTTGCCTTGCGCGTCCACGTCGAGATCGTAAATCAACCCGAGATCGTAGATGTTGACCGGGATTTCGGGATCGTAAATCGTGGACAGCGCGCGGATGATATTTTCCCGCAACTGCTCAAGAGGGACCTTCACGTCTTCCTTTCCCTCCTCATTGTCCGAAACGTTTTTCCATTCAACGCTCATTCTGTCGTCACCTTCTCTTTGATATTTTTCAAAGCCGAGTTCGCCGTGTGCCATGCGAGAGTCGCGCACTTTACCCGGACGGGAAATTCGCGCACTCCTTGAAGAACTTCGAGCTTGCCTAGTTGCGCACGCTCTTTTTCCGGAGTGGTGAGCGACGCATGAAAACTTTCGATGAGTTTTGCCGCGTCGCTTTCGCTTCTGCCCTTGAGCGCCTCGGTCATGAGCGAAGCCGAAGCCGTCGAGATCGCGCAACCCGAACCCTCAAAACTCACATCGGCGACGAGTCCGTCCTCGATATGGAGGTACACGGTAATCCGGTCCCCGCACAAAGGATTGTCGCCCTCGGCCTTGCGATTGGCGTTCGAAAGACAACCGAAGTTGCGCGGCTTCTTGTAGTGGTCGAAGACGACTTCCTGGTATAGATCGCGCAGATCGCTCATACGCCCAAAAGCTTTTGCACCTGATGCAATCCTGCGACGAGCGAATCCACTTCGCCGCGGGTGTTGTAGAGAGCGAAAGACGCGCGCGCGGTCGCCGGAACGCCGAATCTTTCCATCACCGGCATGGCGCAGTGGTGCCCAGCGCGGATCGCGATCCCTTCGTGATCGAGGATCGTACCGATATCATGCGGATGTGCGCCGTCCATGACGAACGACAGGATCGCGCCTTTGTCCTTCGCGGTGCCAATGATGCGCAAACCGGGGATTTCCGCGAGTCTGTTCGTCGCGTAAACAAGCAGGTCGTGTTCGTGCGTCGCGATGTCTTCGATGCCGGTGCGCGCGATATAATCAACAGCCGCGCCAAGCGCAATGGCGCCGGCAATGTTGGGTGTCCCCGCTTCAAACTTGTACGGCAGCGCGTTGTAAGTGGTCTTGGCGAACGACACTCTCAAAATCATGTCGCCGCCGCCCTGCCAGGGCGGCATCCGCTCCAGCAGATCCGCTTTTCCGTAGAGCACGCCGATTCCCGTCGGCGCGAACACCTTGTGGCCCGAGAACGCGTAGAAGTCGCAGTCGAGCTCGCGCACGTCAACCTTGAGATGCGCGACAGCCTGCGCGCCGTCGAGCAGCACTGGAACTCCGCGCGCGTGCGCCGCCGCGATCATCTTGCGCACTGGATTGATTGTGCCCAGCGCGTTCGACACATGCACCAGCGCGACCAGCCTTGTTCGCTCGGACAGCAATCGTTCGAACTCGTCAAGGATTAGCTCTCCGGAATCGTTGATCGGAGCGACTTTGAGCGTTGCCCCGGTCTGCTCACACAAAAGCTGCCAGGGAACGATGTTCGAATGGTGCTCCATCGCAGTGATCAGGATTTCGTCTCCCGCACTCAACCGCGGCCGGCCAAAAGCCTGCGCGACTAGGTTAATGCCTTCGGTCGTGCCACGCACGAAAATGATCTCTCGGGTATTCGCGGCGTTCAGAAACGCGCGCACCTTCTCGCGCGCGTTCTCGTAGGCTTCGGTGGCCCGCTGCGACAGCGCATGCACGCCGCGGTGAATGTTCGAGTTGTAATGCCGGTAATATTCAGTCACGGTGTCTATCACCGCCTGCGGTTTTTGCGTGGTGGCGCCATTGTCGAGGTAAACGAGCGGCTTGCCGTGCACCCTGGAGGCTAGCACGGGGAAATCCGCGCGCCAGTGCTCGACTGCGGTCGAGCCCCACTTCCGCGAATCAATGATCGGCTTGATTTCAGCGCTCATACGAATTCCTTGATGCGTTCGCTCTCGGGCAACCGCGCGATCAGGGCGTCGGCGACTTTGCGTTTGAGCGGCTCAAGCTCGATACGGCCGAGGATGTCGTGGGCGAACGCGTAAGTGAGTATCGCTTTCGCCAGCTCTTCGCGCACGCCGCGCGAGCGTAGGTAAAAAATCATGTCCGCATCCAACTGTCCGACTGTCGCCCCGTGCGCGCACTTGACGTCGTCGGCATAGATTTCGAGCTGGGGACGCGTGTCCACTTCGGCTTCCCTTGACAGCAAAAGATTGTGATTCGACTGCGACGCGTCGCTTTTCTGCGCACCTTCGCGCACAATCACTTTACCGTTGAACACCGCCCGCGCCGAATCGTTCAACACGCCGCGATAGAATTCCCGACTCACGCACTCCGGCTCGGCATGGTCGATGAGCGTCTGATGGTCGATATGCTGGTCGCCGCCGGCGACATACAAGCCGTTGAAAGCGGTTTCTCCATGCTCACCCGCGAAGGTAGTGCGAATTTCGCTGCGCGAAAGCTTCGCTCCCAGAGCGAGGGAATGCGAGTCGAAGCGGCTCCCCTGCTCCTGCCGGCAATCAATTCTCGCGATATGGAAAGCGTTCATTCCTTCCTGCTGCAGCTTGTAATGTTTGAGCGTCGCGTTCTTCCCGACCGCGATCCGCGTTACCGAGTTGGTGAAGTAAGCGGCGCCGTTCAGCCCGCAATGATGTTCGACCACTGTCGCCTGCGCGCCTTCTTCAGCGACAATAAAATTGCGCGAATGAATCGCGTGATCCTCGTCGGTCGAAAGAAACAGGAGATAAATCGGCCGCTCGACCTGTACGCCCTTGCGGAGACGCAGAACCGCGCCATCGCTCGCGAAAGCGAGATTGAGCGCGTCGAAAGCGGTTTCTGTTTGGGCATCGAAAAAAGGTTTGACCGTCTCGGGTGCATCTTTCAATGCCTGCGCCAAAGACTTCGCTTCAGCCGGGAGCGCATTCGACAACTCCGCGACGTAGTTTCCATTGACGAAAACCATGAGATGGCAGGGAAGCTCACTGCAGCTCAACGCCCGGACCTGTTCTCTCGCGATTGCGCTCTCCAAGCTTCGGGCGAGAGGGAAAGAGCGTTTCGCGAGCGCCGCGACATTGGTGTACTTCCACTCTTCGTCGCGAGTCGTGGGAAACCCGAGGCGCGCAAACTTATCGCGGGCACGTTCGCGTGCGCGCCGCAGCCACGACAAGGAGCTTGGTGGAAGCGTCGCAAGCTCGCTCACGCGCGGGCTCCTTGTTCGATCCAGCCGTAACCTTTTTCCTCGAGCTTAAGCGCGAGATCGGCGCCGCCCGATTTGGCGATCCGCCCTTCCGAAAGCACGTGCACAAAATCGGGAACGATGTAGTGCAGCAACCGCTGATAATGCGTGACGAGGACGATTGCCCGGTCTTTGGCGCGCAACGAATTGACTCCGTCCGCGACGATCTTGAGGGCATCGATGTCGAGGCCCGAATCGGTTTCGTCGAGGATCGCCAGCGTGGGTTCGAGCACGGCCATTTGCAGAATCTCGTTGCGTTTCTTCTCGCCGCCCGAAAAACCTTCGTTCACCGCGCGGTAGAGCAACTCCTCGCCCATATTCATGAGCTTCATCTTGTCTTTGATGAGCGCCAAAAACTCCATCGCGTCGAGCTCGGGCAGATTCATGTGCTTGCGCTTGGCGTTGAGCGCGGCTTTCATAAGATAGATATTGGAGACTCCCGGGATTTCGACCGGATACTGGAAGGCGAGAAAAACCCCGTCGTGCGCGCGCTCTTCGGGCGAAAGCGCGAGGAGATCATTCCCCTGATAAGTCACGCTCCCGCCGGTCACTTCGTAGCTTTCGCGCCCGGCCAAAACCTGCGCGAGCGTACTTTTTCCCGATCCGTTCGGACCCATGATTGCGTGCACTTCGCCCGCGTTCACCCGCAAGTCGATCCCGCGCAGGATCTCTTTGCCGTCCACAGCGACTTGCAAATTTTTAATACTCAGCATGCTTTTCTTTTCATCCTTCATCTTTCATCCCTCATCCCTCATCCTTCAATCAGCCCACCGCACCTTCCAAACTCACTCCGAGAAGTTTCTGCGCCTCGACGGCGAATTCCATCGGCAGCTCTTTGAACACTGCCTTGCAAAAGCCGTTGACGATCATGGACACCGCGTCTTCGGTCGAGATTCCGCGCTGCTGACAATAGAACAACTGGTCTTCGCCGATCCGCGAAGTCGAAGCTTCGTGCTCGATTTTCGCGGTCGGGTTCTTGGCTTCGATGTACGGAAAGGTATGCGCTCCGCACTTGTCGCCGAGCAGCATCGAATCGCACTGGGTGTAGTTGCGGGCGTTGTCGGCGCTTTTCAACACTTTCACCAATCCGCGATAAGCATTCTGTCCGTGCCCGGCGGCAATGCCTTTCGACAGAATCGTGCTGCGGGTGTTTTTGCCGATATGGATCATTTTGGTCCCGGTATCGGCCTGCTGGTAGTTGTTCGTGAGCGCGACCGAATAAAACTCGCCGACCGAGTTGTCGCCCTGCAAAATCACGCTCGGATATTTCCACGTGATCGCCGAACCCGTCTCGACCTGCGTCCACGAGATGTGCGAATTGGCGCCGCGACAGGCGCCGCGCTTGGTGACGAAGTTGTAGATTCCGCCTCTGCCTTCGCTGTCTCCGGGATACCAGTTCTGCACCGTTGAGTACTTGATCCTGGCGCCTTCGAGCGCGATCAATTCGACGACCGCGGCGTGGAGCTGGTTCTCGTCGCGCATGGGCGCGGTACAGCCTTCGAGGTAGGAAACATAGGAACCCTCGTCGGCGATGATGAGCGTCCGCTCGAACTGTCCGGTGTTTTTGGCATTGATGCGAAAGTAGGTGGACAGCTCCATCGGGCAGCGCACGCCTTTCGGGATATAGCAGAAGGAGCCGTCGGAAAAAACCGCGGAGTTCAAGGTCGCAAAAAAGTTGTCCGAGTAAGGCACGACCGATCCCAGATATTGCCTGACCAATTCGGGATGTTCCTGCACGGCTTCCGAAAACGAACAGAAGATGATTCCGAGTGAAGCAAGCTTGTCCTTGAATGTGGTGGCGACCGAGACCGAATCGAAAACCGCGTCCACCGCGACGCCGGCGAGCAACTCCTGTTCGTGCAGCGGAATGCCGAGCTTTTCGTACGTACGCAGAACTTCGGGGTCCACTTCGGCGAGCGATTTCGGCGCGTCCTTGCGCGATTTGGGCGCCGAGTAATAGCTGATGTCCTGGTAATCAATCGGCTGATGATGGACTTTCGCCCACTTCGGCTCGCGCATCGTCAACCAGTGGCGATAGGCCTTCAGCCGCCAGTCGAGCATGAAATCGGGCTCGTTCTTCTTCGCCGATATCACCCGGATCACGTCTTCGGAGAGTCCGCGTGGAATCGTGTCGGTCTCGAGCAAGGTTTCGAAACCGTGCTCGTATTCCTTGCTGATCAAATAATCAAGTGTTCCCATGTCAAATCCCTTGAGTTTCTTAAGCCGCCGCGCGCTTCAAGCCTGCGACATCGACTTTGCGCATTATTGGCCTGGACATGTCAGCGAGGCTGACGCCCTCCAGAGCCCGGCGCACCGCGGCGTTGATTCGTTGCCAGTTACCCCGCACCGAGCAATGCGCTTCCTGCACACACAAGCCCGCGTGATGGCTGCATTCGGTGAGCGAGATCCGACCTTCCACGGCGTCAATGATTTCGGCGATCGAGATTTTTTCCGGCGCTCTGGCCAACAGATAACCACCTTTGACGCCACGAGTCGAAACCACGAGCCCTTCTTTCGCCAGGATCTTGAAAATCTTGCTCACCGTCGGCAGCGCCACTCTCACTCTCTGCGAAACTTCGTGTGCGCTATGCAAGGCCGCGGGATCACGCGCCATATACGTCATCACTACCGTGCTGTAATCCGCCAGCTTGCTCATGCGCATCATCGCCGTTCTCCTTTCTCGCCGTTCTCCTTTCAATATGGGACTATTTTAGTCCTCATTCGTTCCAGAGACAAATCTTTCCCACAAAACTTTCCTGTAAAATCCGCCGCTCTTCGCTCAAAAAAACAAAAATTTGCACTCGGAAAACATTCTCTGTCTCGAACCTGGCGGTTTTGGCTCCGGCCTAACCTGCATGCGCAGGTTAGCCTCCGCTGAAAGCGTGCGGCCGGTCGCCGGCGAATGAAAAAGGAGACGATCCTTTGCCTGGGTTTAGGTTTTGGCTCCGGCCTAACCTGCATGCGCAGGTTAGCCTCCGCTGAAACCTGAGCCGATCCACAAAATGAAAACCGAAAACATTTTGTGTCTCGGCCCGCACGGTTTTCACAGACTCAACTACTACGACTGGGGAGATCACGATAATCCGCACGTCGTCATCTGCGTCCACGGTTTAACCCGAAATGCGAGAGACTTCGATTTCCTCGCCCAAGTTCTCGCGCGTGAGTGCCGTGTTGTCTGCCCCGACGTTGCCGGAAGAGGCAAGAGCGACTGGCTGCGCTCGCCAGAAGACTACGGCTATCCGCTTTACATCGCCGATATGACAACGTTTATCGCCCGCGTGACCGGCGTGAAAGCGACGCTCAAAAGATGGATCGCACGATTATTTCGCAAGAAGCCAAAAGCCGTCATAGACTGGGTGGGGACTTCGATGGGCGGCCTGATCGGCATGATGCTCGCGGCACAGCCCGGAAGCCCTATTCGGCGGCTGGTGTTGAACGACGTGGGGCCGCTTATTCCCGCCGCTTCGCTGCGCCGGATCGGACAGTACGTCGGACGCGATCCGCGCTTCGCCTCGCTTAAGGAACTCGAAGACGCCATGCGAAAATACTCAGCGTCTTTTGGGCCGTTGACCGATCCGCAGTGGAATCACCTCGCGCTGCACAGCGCCAAACAACACCGCGACGGAACGTGGGGATTCGTTTACGATCCCGCCATAGGCGCGCCCTTTCGCCAGGGAATTTTCACCGACATCGCTTTGTGGAACGTCTACGACAAGGTGAGTTGCCCGACACTCGTGATGCGCGGGGCGGAATCCGACCTGCTTCTCGCCGAGACCGCGCGCGAAATGACCTCGCGCGGCCCGAAAGCTAAACTCGTCGAGTTCTTGGGAGTCGGCCACGCGCCGATGCTCATGGCCGACGATCAGATTGCGGCGGTCAGAAATTTCTTGCTGGATTAAAGTCAACAGTGAGCACGGTCATCAGAACAGGAACATGGAGCAGCCGTTAACTGTTCACTGATCACCGTTCACATCGTGCGCGCCTTCTTAAGACACCCTTCCGACATCCCTATCGAAATCGCCCGCAACGATCATGAGATCGGAGAACGCTTGAGCAACGTCAGTTTCGGCGGGCTCGCGTGCGAATCGCACGAGTTTCTCGAGCAAGACACCGTCGTGCAAATACGTGTGCCGACGATCACGCCCTCGTTCGCAACGACGGGCAAAGTCGTCTGGTGCAAAAAGCGCAACGGCGATTACGACGTCGGAATCCAGTTTCTCGACGAGTCCGATCTTTTTCTCACGCGCATGGTCGAGCAGCTTTGCCACATCGAACTCTACCGCAAGGAGGTCCGCGAAAGCGAAGGCCGGCAGCTGAGCGGAGAAGAAGCGGCGCGCGAATGGATTCTGAAGTACGCGCACGATTTTCCGGCCATTGAATAGAGACTCAGGACCGAGTTTGTTTGAGTTTAGTCCCCCGTCCTGACTGCGTGCCGAACCTCCGAACGATCGTCCTGTGTGGCGGCCTCATTCTCACGTTGAGCCTGGGGATCCGCCACAGCTTCGGGCTTTTCCTGCAGCCAATGAGCGCGGACTTGAACTGGGGGCGCGAAGTTTTCGCTTTCGCGATAGCGTTGCAAAACCTCGTCTGGGGAATTTTCCAGCCTTTCGCCGGAATGATCGCCGACCGTCACGGCGGCGGACGAGTGATTGCCGTTGGTTCGCTCAGTTATCTCGCCGGCCTGGTCTTGATGGGATTGTCGCAAAGCGGCATGGCGCTTTCGCTTTCCGCCGGACTGCTGATCGGCATCGGCTTATCCGGAACCGGGTTCTCAGTCGTCTATGGCGTAATCGCAAGAAACGTCCCCGCCGAGAATCGAAGCTTCGCGTTGGGGCTGGCCAGCGCGGCGGGTTCATTCGGACAGTTCGCCATGTTGCCCGCTATCCAGTTTTCGATTTCGGCAACGGGGTGGTTCTTGTCCATCCTCATTCTCGCCGCGCTCGCCGGATTGATAGCGCCTCTGGGGCGCGCGCTTGCCGGGAACCCCCGACACGCGAGCACCCAATCCCCCCGCCAGGCGCTCGCCGAAGCGAGAGCGCACACGGGATTCTGGCTGCTTTCATTCGGCTTTTTCGTCTGCGGCTTTCAAATCGTTTTCATCGCGACCCACCTTCCCGCGTATCTCGCCGATCTCGCGATGCCGGCGCACGTTGGCGCGACCGCGCTCGCATTGATCGGGTTGTTCAATATTTTCGGCACGTTGGCGTGCGGATATCTGGGCGGCCGCGCAAGCAAGAAAACATTGCTCTCGGGTCTATACTTGCTGAGAGGCTTTGCCATTGCGGCTTTCGTGGCTTTGCCGGCGAGCGAAGCCTCGGTTTACTTTTTCGCCGCAGTGATGGGATTGCTCTGGCTTGGAACCGTGCCGTTGACGAGCGGAATCGTCGCACAAGTCTTTGGGGTGAAATTCCTGTCGATGCTTTTTGGAATCGTCTTTTTGTTTCACCAAGCCGGCGCTTTTTTCGGCGCCTGGGTCGGCGGTTTGTTGTTTGATGTCACGGACTCGTATCAGTCGGTCTGGATAATCGCGATCGTATTGTCGGGCGTTGCCGCGATTCTCAACTGGCCGATTGACGAGCGGCCGCTTGCGAGAGCGCTCCCCGCGTGAAACCAACTTTCGTCGTGCTTGTCCTCGTCGCGCTCCTTGCGATGATTTTTTCCGCGTACCTGACGCCGGACGCGATCGTGGAGTGGACGAATGTTCGATTTTTCTGTTGAGTTAGAATGCTAAAAAGGACTGAGGGCCTAGGACTGAGGACTGAGTGAAAAAACCCGATTCGCCTTCTGCTTTTTACTAAGTCCTTAGTCCTCAGTCCTTAGTCCTTCCCTAAGCTCAGTCCTTTTTTGATAAATGGCCCTCGAATCCCTGCGAAAACTGCTTCCGGCTTACGACTCTGACGCGCGCTTTGCCGCGATTTTCAATCAGACCAGCGCAGGAATCGCCGAAACCGATCTCTCCGGCCGTTTCGTGCTCGTCAATCCCTGCTTCTGTCAAATCGTCGGGCGCTCGCAAGAAGAACTGCTTGCTTTGCGCATGCAGGACATCACCTATCCCGACGATCTGCCCGGCAGCATCGAGCTTTTTCAGCGCATGATCTCCACGGGAGAAAACTTCGTCATTGAGAAACGCTATCTGAGACCCGATGGCGAGATCGTTTGGGTGAGAAACAACGTGTCCCTGATTCGCACCTCTGCTGGCGCTCCGCAATACGCGATCGCGGTGACGCTTGAGCTGACGGCGGGTAAGCGCGCGGACCAGGCCGCGCGTCGAGGCGAAGAGCTCGCCCGCCGAATGATCGAGTCGTCTTCCGATTGCATCAAATTGCTCGATCTCGAGGGCAGGCTTTTGAGCATGAGCGCTCCCGGGCAGAAAGCGCTCAACATCTGTGATCTTAGCCCTTTCGTCAACGCGCCTTGGGCCGAGCTTTGGAGCGAATGGCGCGAACTGGCGAAAGCCGCAATCACCGCGGCGCGCTCGGGCGAGGCAGGAAGCTTTACGGGATTTTGTCCGACAGTAACCGGCACGCCCAAATGGTGGGACAACACTGTCACGCCCATTCTCGATGCGGCCGGCAAACCGGAATCGCTGTTGGCCGTATCGCGCGATGTGACCGAGAGGCATATCGAGGAGGAAGCGCGCGATCTTTTGATCGAGGCCGCCAAAGCGACCGGCGCGCAGTTTTTCGAGAGCCTTGCTCAGGCCATTGCCAGGGTTTTCGACGCCCGTTATGTCATCGTCGGCGAATTGAAGCCGCACTCACCCGGAATCGTCGCGACGCTGGCGGTCTGCGATCGCGGAAAGCCCGCGGCAAATTTCGAATACGCTCTCGAAGGACTTCCGTGCGAGGAAGCGCTCGAAAAGGATTTATGCTTCTACGCCGAAGGGGTGCGCAAGCATTTTCCCAATCAGCCGCTGCTCGAACGCCTTGAGGTGGAAAGCTACGTCGGCAAGCCTTTGCACGCGGCCAACGGAGACGCCATCGGTCTTCTGGCAATCATTCACGATGAGCCGCTCAAGCCAAACCGGCGAACCGAGGAGATTCTCGAGATCTTTGTCGGGCGCGCTGGCGCCGAGATGGAACGCCTGCGCTCGCGGAGGATTCGCGAAGAGCGCGAGCTCTTGCTTCGCGTTGTCACCGACCATGCGCCCATGCTGATCGCTTACGTTGGGCGCGACCACTGCTATCGTTTCAGCAACCATACTTGTCACCTGTGGTTTGGCGTAGACGAAATCTCCGGGAGACGTGTGCGTGACGTCATCGGCGAGGAGGCTTACGGCAAACTCGCGCCGAGACTTGAATCGGCGCTTGCCGGGAACGAAGTCACGTTCGAGGATTTTGTGCCCTATCCCGACCATGGCCGCTATGTGCAGACGACTTATGTTCCGCACCGCGATCCACAAGGGGAAGTGCAAGGCCTCGTCGCCATCGTGCAGGACGTTTCCGAGCGGCATCGCGCGGAGCGCGTTACCGAATTTCTTGCCGAGGCGAATTCGCTTTTGTCGGGATCGCTCGACTATGAGCAGGCGTTAAGCAAAGTCACTCATCTTATCGTTCCGTCGATTGCCGACTGGTGCGTGGTCGACGCCCTCAGAGATGACGGCACGCTCGACCTTATTGCCTCTTTACACTGGCATCCCGAGAAGAACCAACTCATCCGTGAGATGCGAAACAAGCATCCGCTCAAACCCGATTCGCCGGTGGGCGTACCGCTGGTCGCACGCACGGGATGCCCAATCATCTATGAGAACGTCGGCGAAGACCTGCTCAAGCTCGCGGCGGAAAATGACGACCATCTCGACATGCTGCGGCGGCTCTATATCCGCTCGGCGATCATGGTTCCGCTTACTTTGCGCGGCAAGACGCTCGCGATCATGACGCTGGTCTCGGGCGAATCGCATTACCATTTCTCCCAAGCCGACTTGCCGATGCTCGAGGAGCTGGCGCGCCGTTGCGCGCTGGTCATGGAAAACGCGCGGCTGTACTCGGCGGCGCAGCAGGAAATCGCCGTGCGCGCGCAAGCCGAGAGTGCATTGCAGGACGAAATCAAGCGCAAGGACGACTTTCTCGCGATCCTCGGCCACGAGCTGCGCAATCCGCTGGCGCCCATCCGCAACTGCCTCGACATTTTGCAGCGCTCGGATTTCTCGCGTGAGCAGGTGCAAAGAACGCGCGAAACGATGGTGCGGCAGGTGCGGCACATGGGTAAGTTGATTGACGACCTTCTCGACGTGTCGCGGATTTCGCAAGGCAAGATCCCGATCGATCGCGACGACACCGATCTTGCGCAGGTGGTGCGCGATACGGTTGAGGACTACCAGGATTCATTCAACGCCAAGTCACTGCAACTGAACTTGAGCGCGCCGGCGAGCCCAGTCTGGATCAGCGGTGATCCGGTGCGCATTTCGCAGGCGCTTATCAACCTTTTGCGCAACGCCGTCTCCTTCACCGACCCCGGCGGGACGATCAGCGTCTCTCTGCGCGAAGAGAACGGCGAGGCGGTCTTGAGCGTCGCCGACAACGGCGTCGGGATCGAGCCGCATGTTCTGAAAAATCTGTTCAAGGCTTTTTCGCAGGCCGACCGCAGTTTGGTTAGGAGCCGCGGCGGTTTGGGCCTCGGCCTCGCGGTTGTCAAAGGCATCATCGAGCTGCACGATGGCAGCGTTTCCGCCGCAAGCGAGGGACTCGGCCACGGTGCGCAGTTCACTGTGCGCCTGCCGCTTATCCATGAGCGCGTCGAACCCGCGCCGCGATCGGACTCCGCCGCGGCCAGGCGCCGTCTGCAAGTGCTCGTCATCGAGGACAACCGCGACGCCGCTGATACTCTGGAAGTGTTGCTCGAGCTTCTCGGCCACGAGGGCCGCGTCGCTTATGACGGCGCGCAAGGGCTTGCGCTGGCGCGCGACTTCAAACCCGACGTGGTTCTTTGCGATCTCGGGCTTCCTGGAGAGCTTTCCGGTTTCTCGGTCGCGAAAGCGATGCGGGAAAGCTTGGAGACGCGAATGGCGTATCTCGTCGCCGTCACCGGTTATGGCGGCGAGCACAACAAAAAACACGCGCTCGACGCCGGTTTCGATCGCCACCTGTGCAAACCGATCGGCGCGGAAGCGCTCGAACAACTCTTCGCGGCGCTGCCAACTTGAGAGCAGACCCCCTCGCGACTCCCTGGATCAAGACCGGCGTTATCGTTCTCGATGCAGAGAAGCGCGTCGTCTTTGCCAATGCCGCCGCGCTCGAGCTTTTTGATTCGCGCAACCAGGCCGAGCTCCATTCGATCCTTGCCACATCGCAACACGAGCTTGACGCCGCGCTCGCCAGCGGTGCACCCCAAGAACGCACGATCAAGCTCGATGCGCGCGGCGTACATCTGCAGATCGCGCCGGGGGCGGGCGATTGGGTGATTGTCGCGCACGATGTCGCCGCACTCTCTACACTGAGAAAATGCATGAAAGCCGCGTCGCTGATGCGCGCGAAAGAGCGCATGTCGGGAACTCTTCTGCACGGCTTGAAAGGCCCGATGCATTCGATCACGCTGACCCTCGACGTCCTGCGCAGATTCTTGGCCCAGGAGACGCGAGCGCAACAATATCTCGAAGCGATCGGCAAAGACATAACGAGGTTCAATTCCGCGATCGAAGCAACGCTTGCCGATTTACGTCCAGTAGCCGAGACGAGCGAATTCGAATTGCGCGCACTGATCCAGCAAGTCTGCGCGAACATGCGAATCGAAGCGGCGGTGCGCGAGGTCCATATCAAAGTCAACGCCGCCGAAGGCGTGATGATCAACGGGCGCCGCAAGGACATCGAACACGCGCTTGCGACGGTGCTCTTGAACGCGCTGGAAACTTCCGAGGAGGGCGCGGAAATCGAAGCCAAGCTCACGACCGAGGAGCGCTGGGCGCGGATTACGGTAAGCGGCGGGGAAACGCCTCCTTCCAGTTCCGTGCTCGATCATGAGATTGACCTCGAAGTCGCGGCTGTGATTACGCGCGACCACGGCGGCGATTTCTACGCGGATTCAAACCACCGCGTCTGTTTCAAATTCCCCCTCAAGTGAGACTGTCGCCAGAGGGCGACAAGAGAAATCCCAAAGTAGTTTTGGCTTATCCCCTTTGTAAGTTTTACTGTTGGGAAGCCCCAACAGGAATCCACCGCGCGCGCTCAGAGGGAGATTGATCCTCTAGGAAAAATTCACCGTGGCACGGCGATTGCTCCCTTACAAGTCAACTGGCGCTTTTGCCAGCAAAAATATCAAAGGAGTGTAGAGATGAAAAAAATCGCAGCAGCAATCGCGTTGGCATTGGGTACGACTTTGGCTTTCGCAGGAGACGATGCAAAAAAAGTGCAACCCAGCGCGACCGGCGATAAAGCCACCACCAGCAGCCCGACTCCGCAACAAGGACAACCCTCGGGCAGCAGCGCGGGTGACAGCAACGCGGGTGCGTTCTGGACCGAGAATGCGCGCGGCGGACACATGACCAAAGAGCAGGCGATGGGGTACAAGAGCGCCGACGGCAAGCCTGTTGACTTCAAGAAACTCGATGCCGATGGCGATGGTAAGGTTTCGCAATCAGAATGGACCAACTACCACGCTGCCTTCGCGCAAAAAGAAGGTGGTCCGGAAGAAGCCGGTGCGGCTGGACCAACGGCGGCGCCTGAACCCAAACCCTCAACCAAGTAAGCATTTCAAAACGGCTGGCGCAAATCGCGCCAGTCGGCGAGGCTCCCCGCTTCAATGAGGAGAACATCATGAAAATGAAACAAACGGCGATGGCGGTTCTGTTTGCTTTCGCCGCTTCGACTGTGATCGCCGGTGGCGGCGGTGGAACAGGAGGCGCTGGCGCGGGAAGCGCGGGAACAGGTGCGAGCGGTACTAGAACAGGTGCCGGCGGAGTAGGAGGTGGCGCGGGTGTGGGCACGACCGGGGAAGGCGCCATCGGTGGCGGAGTCGAAGGCATCGGCGCGACCGGAAGATCCGAGGTCGAAGGCGCTACCGGTCAGCGCGGTACGCAAGTTCCGGGCGGCGTTGGAACTCCGGGAGCCGTTCCCCCCGCAGGACAAATCGGTTCGCCGAACGCGGTGCCTCCGGCGGGCACGGCAATCCCACCTTCTCAGCTGGATCCACTCGCGAGCGACTTCTGGATGCAAAATTCCAGAGAAGGATTCCTCACGCGCGAGCAGGCGCTCGGATTCAGAGGAACGAATCGCAATGCAGTGGATTGGAACCGGCTCGACACCGATCTCGACGGGCGTGTTTCACAATCCGAGTGGAGTACCTATCACTCGCCTGGCTCGATACCGGGGAGCCGTGATTTCGGCGCCGGTGGGCGGCCGGGCTTCCCGGAAGCACCCGGGCGAATCAGTCGGTAAGTAAGACGCGACATGTGTGGCAAGCGGCGGACGCGGCAGCAATCGAGAAAAGTGTTCCTGGGTCCAACCGCAACAAAAGACGATGGCACGATGAACAGGAGACTTTCATGAAGAAAATAGCACTTGCATTGACTCTGACTTCCATCTTCGCTTTGGCAAGCTGTGAGTCGAACCCGTTTAGTAGCGATGACGAGAGCGCGGCCAAACCGGCGGCGACCGGCGACAAAGCGACAACCGATTCACCCACTCCGCAAAGAGGTCAGCCCGCGGGTAGCAGCGCGGGTGACGCCAACGCGGGAGCATTCTGGACCGAAAATGCCCGGGGCGGTTACATGACTAAGGAGCAGGCCATGGGTTACAAGTCGAAAGATGGCAAGCCCATAGATTGGACCAAACTCGATGCCGATGCCGATGGTCGTATTTCGCAAACAGAATGGAACGCTTATCACGGGGCCGCTGGGCGTCCCGGTAAATAGCAGGGCTGTGGAAAATGGTTGGCGCTACCGGTAACTCTGGCGCCAGCCAATTGCAAAGGAGGAAAAGATGAAGCTTGCGCGAATTTTCGCCGCGACCCTCTTCGTTGCGAGTTGGAGTCCGGCCTTCGGCGGCGACTTGATTGTTCCCGAGTATTCGAAAGACGGCGGAGTGGCGCCTGTGCCAGCAGCGTCCTATTTCAGCGAACGGGAGTGGCAGCGTCTAGACGTCAACAAGAACGGATTCGTTACCAAACGTGAAGCTCGGACGATGGATCCGGGGTCTTGGACATACGCGGATTTGAACGCAGATGGAGAGATCTCACGCAAAGAGTGGGACGCGGTGTCCTCGATGGCGAACAAACAAGGCTTCAACCGGGCAGGCAGGGACGAATGGCGGTCCATGGACTTGAATGCCGACGGCTTTGTCACTCGCGGCGAAGCTCTTCTGCTCGATAATCAGACTTTCACCCGTCTCGACGTCGATGGTGATGGCAGATTGTCGCAGAAAGAATGGAGTGGTGCGCTCGTAAGCCCGGGCGCGGCCGGGCGTGCAGCACCTTCGCCGCCGCCGTTTCGTAAATTTGAGTAAAGGACTGAGGTTTTAGGGCTGAGGACTGAGTTAAAAAAACCAAAAGGACTGAGGTCCCTGGACTGAGGAATGAGATAAGACAAGCAAATTCACCCCTCTGTTCTTTCTTAGTCCTTAGTCCTTAGTCCTGAGACTGAAATGAAGCCGATGCTGACATCGGCCGACCGATGCATTGTTTCCATCACGCCGCTCTGCGCATTCGGTCTCGCGTCAGCCGACGCTTGCACGAAAAAATATCTGTCGAGTTACATGGCGTCTGATCTCGTCGTTCGTTCCGGCGTCGGGCATTTTTCTCGCGCCGCTTCTGGTTATCTCCGCCGGCGCCGCTTGCGTTCTGGGGATGGATCGCGGCGGCGATTCGACTTGGCAAGCCTAGTTTCCGATTAGGTACGCTCCGCCCCAAATCACCGCCATCAAGACCGCTATGACAACAAGCGGAATGACCACCCACATCGGGCGCAATTTGCGTCTTGCGGGGTCGGCTTGATCGCGACGTGATGGCGCGACCTCGGTCGTAGCGCGATCGTGTTCGTGATCGGTTGCTTTAACGTCGGTAAGAATCGCGCCCTTTTTCTTCGGCACGGATTCGTACGGCTGACCAGCAGTCTGATAGTTCGTACCACTCACGACTTTGCGTTGTTTCTTCATGGTGTCTCTCCTTCTTACTGATGAGAAAAGCAAAAATTCTCCAGTAAGAAGTAAGGCAACCCGAGAAAGTTTTCGTTCTTCATCCCCCCAACTATGGCCCGCAATTTGCACGGTGATTCGCAAGAGAACAGGCAATGAAGCATCGAACGCAATTACCGCTGGAGCAGAAATCGTCCAGCCTCACCTACATCCCGGGGTTCCTCGAAGGAAAATTCTTTCGGAATCAGAGGATCCCGGTTTCAAAAACACTGCTCTGGGCAAGCAATGATTTCGCGCGAGGATTCAGGGCGGGCTATTTTGGTGACGATGTTCTAGGGGTTCACCGTCACAAGTCTCTCGGCGCCACCGGATCCGAACGACGGGACCGACGAAAAACCAAACGCTAGTCTTCTTTCGGTAGAAGCTTCGCCATATCCACGTATTCGGCAAAGAGCGTCTGGCGATCGCTTAAGGTTTCATCGTCTCCGTCGCTCGTGGGAAAAAGCGGGAGATGCACTGGAAGGGTTTCCTCGAAGTCCATTTTTTGGGGGTGATGTCTTAGACTTGCTGGAAATTTGAGATGGGATGCATCCTTCGGTTTGAACGTTTGGCAGCGTTCGAATCGATCAACCGGAGAGGAGCATCCCGATGGCAAGAGTACCCGCA
>JBOIGA010000001.1:0-52015 GCA_050741875.1 Burkholderiales bacterium | reverse complement strand
GAAGTGTTCGTCGCGATAGATCAGGTTTTGCAACAGGAATAATCGAATTGCCGATTCTTGAATTTGATCGCGCAATTGCTGCTCGACTTCATCGCGGCGTTTGCGCCCTGTCAAAGCGGCGTCTTGCTGATGGGAAGCAGAAGCACCGACGTCATTGATAGAGCAGTCCGTCCGAAAGCGATCAAGTAAAGGGGGCGACTAGCGGGTATTGCGGCGAATGCTCCATGTGCTGCATCGGCCGGAAATCGTTCGCGCCGCCACTGCGTGTAAGTCCACCGGCGGTGGCAGCGGAGAAGGTCGGCCACTGCGGGAAAAAATAGGATCAGGCTGAGCCAACCGGTTTAGCTCTTTCTTCCCGCGCCCCTCTCACTCCACCATCTTCACCAGCTCTCCCGGCTTCACGTCCCCACCGCCATAGACCCCGTTCAGCAGCCTCAACTGTTGCTCCGCATTGCTCGTCAGCGGCGACTGCCGCGCCAGTTCCGCGAAGCCGCCGCGCGGGTAGGGCACGGTTTTCAGCTTCCATGGACGCGCGGCGTTGCGGTCGGCTGCGGTCAGCGCGCGGAACGAAGACTCCGCTTCTTGCATCTGGCGAAGCGCCCGCTGCAATGATTGTTGATCCCTGGCCACGTAGATGAAGGCGTAGTTGCGGTTCGACGGGCCGGTGACCAGGGTCAGTTCGATCTGTTGCGACTGCCCACGCTCGTTCTTGCGCGTACCGGAGAAATGCGTAGCCGGTAGTCCGTTGAGGGTGCGCCGTTCGACGCGGCCCGAATCTGGCTTGACGGCATTGCGGATGATCTCCTCATGACTATTGCCGGCTTGCGGCGGCACCGTCTGGACGATTAGCGCGGCGTTGCCCTCGCCGTTCACGAGCGCGAGCGCCTCGGCCGAGTTTTGAATCTTCCAGCCCGGCGGCGCGGTTAATGCGATGCCCAAGGGCTCGTGATAGAAGTTCTGGCCGCGCGTCACACCCTGTTCGGAACTCTCGCCGAACGGCATGCCGTTGATGGCTTGCAGATAGCGGGCGTGGCCTTCATCGCCATAGGTGGCCTTGCCCTTGTACTGGCTCGCGATCTCTTTGATGTCGCGCAGACGCTGGTCGGGTGCGATGCCAGCCAATCCGATCCTCCCTCCCGCGGCGCGCGGCCAGCGGCGCGTGCCTGGTCGGCGGCGAAGCGTTCCTGATTTTCGAGGAGCTGGATCACATCGACCATGTTGGTCGGGTTGTAATTGATGCCCGCCAGATACTCGGCGCCGAGCTTGTCGGCTTGCAGTTCCTGTTCCCGACTGTAGCTCGCGACATAACCGGCAGCGATGCCCTGCGAGGCTTGGGACGCCCCCCGGGCGGCGCCGCGCAGCCCCTGGCTTTCGAGCACGGCGCCGAGGATGGTCGCCGCCAGTACGCCCAGGCCCGCCGTCTGCTGGCGCGTGGCGCGCTGCGCACTGTGCCGCGCCGTGACGTGGCCGATCTCGTGGCCGATTACGCCCGCGAGGTCGGCTTCGCTGTGCATGTAAGCCATGATGCCGCGTGTGATGTACACGTAGCCGCCGGGCAGCGCGAAGGCATTGATATCAGGGCTGTCGAGCACGGTAAAGTGCCAATCGAGCTCGGGGCGGTGCGAGGCCTTGGCCAGTCGCTGGCCGATGTCGTTGACGTAGGCCTGTAGCTTCGGATCCTCGTACTCGCCGAATGCAGCGAGGACCTGCGGGTGCGCTTTCTTGCCCTCGGCGATCTCGCTGCGCTCGTCCATGACGGTGCGCTCGACCTTGCCGGTGACGGGGTTCTCGACGGTGGCACAACCAGGGAGGAGCGCCGTGGTGGCCAGACAAACAGCAATCAGAAGGTGGCGCATGAAAGGTCTCCGTAAAGAAATTGGTCACACGGCCGCCTGCTGCGCTAACTCTTGTTGCGGGAACGCGGCTACATATGGCCGATGCGGTGGTAGACACCAAATTTGCGTCCGAATTTTCGCGAAGCTTTTCTGAAATCTGAAAGGTCCGGAAAGCCTGGATCTGATCCTGCGGCGAGCCGTACCAGATCGAATCGGTAGCCGGACTTTCGGCCGCTTGGACGGCGTGTCGCGTCGTCCGAGCTCACAAGTGAGTATGGTGAAGGTTCGAGCGGCGCCGTGGACGCTGCATTTCAGCCAATTCCCTTCTTGCTGATCATTTTTCTGATATTATGCCCATCTAAATGGATGGTCATAGGATGGTAACAGGATGGCAAAAAGAATGGGTCTGACAGCGGGCGAGACGGAAAAAATCACGATTAATCTAGGGTATATCGACCTCGGACAGATCGATCTCCTGGTGCACGAAGGTTTTTATTCGAATCGCACCGATTTCATTCGGACATCGATCCGCAACCAGCTTGCGACTCACGCCGAGGTCGTCAAGCAAACCGTATCCCGCAAAACATTGGCGCTCGGTCTGCAGCGCTACACTCGGCGGGATCTCGAAGCGCTACGCGAATCAGGACAAAAACTCCAGATTCAGGTGCTCGGGCTTGCAACCATCGCTGATGACGTTTCCCCCGAACTGGCGCGCGCCGTCGTCGAATCCATCGTCGTGCTCGGGGCTTTGCACGCGAGTCCGGAAGTCCGGGCGGCGCTGGCGGATCGCATACGCTGATGAACTGGTCATCACGCTGAAACTGTTTGGACGACTGAAGCTCTGGATTACCGTTTCCGCGAGAATGACGGCGATGGGAACGGCTAACGTTTACTAAGGAAATAAATGAAGCAAAAAATTCAAGCCGGAATGGCGGAAGCGACTCGACTGACTCGGAGCGGAAAACTGCTCGAGGCGACTGCGTTCATTCAACGGCTGCTGAAGGGCACCGAACCACGAGCGGCGGCCCGAACGGATCAGGCAGAACCCGCGATCGAAGGCAGCTACCGTGTGGTCGACGACGCAGCGGACGCTGCTCAAGATGCGACTCGACAATCGAGCACCGCGGGATCGTTCACTCAGCGCTCGGCCGCTAAGGATCTAGTAGCCCCGGAAAACGGAAAAGAAACCGAACATCGCTTTGGCGGCCCGGCTTCTGCCGAACACACGCCCGCCGCACCGCAAAAATCGAAATGGTCGGAGCGCCTACGCGCTTTGCTGCGCACGCCTGGGCGCGTAAAGCCCTCGTCGGACCGCACGCAAAGCCACCCATCCGTTCATATCGCCCCGGATGCGCGCTTCATCGAAAGCGTCTATACCAACGCAGCCGGCACGCGCGCCTACAAGCTTTATATCCCGAGCGGTTACCAGGGCCAGGCTTTGCCGCTGGTCGTGATGCTGCATGGCTGCACCCAGAATCCCGACGATGCAGCGGCCGGCACGCGCCTGAATGCACTTGCGGAAACCGAGCTGTTTCTGGTCGCGTATCCGGCACAGGCGCAGTCCGCAAATCACAATAAATGCTGGAACTGGTTTGTTCCCAACCACCAGCAACGCGATTCCGGCGAGCCCTCGATCATCGCTGGCATCACGCGTGCGATCGTGAGCGATTACAAGCTCGACGGCCGGCGCGTGTACGTCGCCGGAATGTCTGCCGGCGGCGCCATGGCGGCGATCATGGGTGCTGCTTATCCCGATCTTTATGCCGCCATCGGCGTGCATTCGGGTTTGGCTCACGGCGCCGCGCACGATCTGCCTTCGGCCTTCGCGGCGATGCAGAAGGGCGGCGCGCGTGCGATGCAATCGGCGCATGCCTTGTCATCGTCGAAGATCGTTCCAACGATCGTGTTTCATGGCGATCAGGACAAGACCGTCCATCCGCGCAACGGCGACTTAGTGCTCGAACAAGGGTTAATCCATGGGCAAGGGACGAAGCCGCGCGCGACGACCGAGCGCGGGCAGGCGCCTAACGGACGCAGCTATACGCTCTCGGTTTATCACGATGCCGACGGCGCAATCGTCATGGAGCGCTGGCTAATCCACGGCGCCGGTCATGCGTGGTCGGGCGGCAGCGTTGAGGGCTCCTACACCGATCCCCAAGGCCCCGATGCGACGCGCGAAATGGTGCGATTTTTCTTTGGGCATTCGAAGTAGAGATAGGATTACCGGCTGACCGCGAGGCTGCGTCTGGGTAAGTTCGAAGACATGAAAAGCATTTAGTCCGCGATCAGGCTTTTCTGCTATCACTCCATCCGGATACAGCGCACACTGCAATCGTCATTCGATTCAACACAAACAACTTAGGAGTTGACCATGGCCTGGAGCAAACCCGAACTTACCGATATGCGGTTTGGTTTCGAAGTCACAATGTATATTTTCAACCGCTAAGTTTTAAATCTCCCGTTTAGATTTCCCGAAAAGACCGCCTTCGAGGCTGCCTTCTTGTTTTAGAGGTTCAGACTCGCTTGTCGCAGCGAGGCTTGTCTCGATGCGAAAACGTGGACGATGAACTCGTTGCCGGTATTGCCGACGGCCTCGGCATGGAAGTTCCCGATCCCATGCCCAAAGCGCGGAAGGTGTTGCAGGCGAGTCTCTGCTGGCGGTGTACCAAGCCTTGGCCGAAGCGGGCGCGACGCCACGCTTCGTCGGCAAAAAACTCGGCCTCGTAAAGACGACGGGTACCGAGATCAGCGTCGACGTGTCGATGGAAGCCGCGCCACCCGCGCTGTTCGACGCGCGGGTACTGCCCGACGGCAAAGACTTGGCGGCGCTCGCCTCCGACGCTCGTCTCATGGACTTCATCAAGGATCAATACCGGTATTGCAAACCGATTCTCGCGTTCGGGGCATCTTCCGAGTTGCTGAAGAACGCGGGTGTGCCGCTTGAACTGCCGGGCGGTAAAGCGGACCCGGGACTGGTGTTTGGTTCTTCCGGAAAAGCTGACGCGGCGGTTGCTGTCTTCCTGCGGGCGCTTGCCAAACATCGGCATTTTGAGCGCGAGACTGACCCGCCGATCGTTTAGGGCTGGGTTGGGGTTACGATTCGGACAGGCTCGGCGCGAGGCCGCTGCTCTACGCGCGCTCGCGTTCCGCCGGCCGTTCGATCGGCATCGCGTGGGCGATGGCGCAGCTTAACGACGCTTCTTCTTTTTCGGCGGCGGAGCCATCAGCGCACCGGTCCAGAAACTGACCATTTGCTTGGCGCCCTTCGTCATCATAGTCGCCGCTTGGCGCTTGACCTCTGCGGTGGCTCGGCTGCGCGCTGCGCTGACCACGGCATTGGCGCCGCTCATCCACATGCTCATCAGAGGGTTCTTCTTGGTCCAGGGATTTTTCATCTATCTCTCTCGCGATGTATTGCCATGGATAATACAGTGAAACGGTCGTGCGATTGTCTTTCGCGTGCGCCCGATGTTTCGCAATCAAACCCGCTGCCCACCATTCCACGCCAGCAGATTCAAGAATTCGCGGCGCGTTTTTGGCCCGTGCGTGCGGAAGTGCGGGTTCGGCGCGTCGCGATAGGCGATCCGGTCGTTGGCGATCCGGTCTTGCACCATGTAGCGTTTCATCTCGTCCGTGCTGACGCGGTAAGGCGTCATCGCGTTCAATCCGAAAACCTTGGCCCGCAGCTTGGGCGTGATCTCGCGGTAACCGTGTTTCTCACGAAGCTGCTCCGAAATCTGAAAAGTCCGAAAGGCCTGTATCTGATCCTGCGGTGAGCCATACCAGATCGAATCGGTGCCCCACAGCACATTGTCCTCGCCTACGTATTTGAACAGCTTGCCGAGCGCATGCGCCGCGCTATTCGGATCGCGCATGAGCTGGCGCCAGGTGCTGCCGAGCTCCGCGTACACGTTGCTGTTCCGCGGCACGTCGTTCTCGACGACGGTCTTGATCAGCGAATCGATGCCTTCATTGCGCTTGGGATCGTATGCGCCTTCGGCTTGGCCGGGTACGAATCCCGAGTGGTAGATCAGAAAATTGACATCGGGATAACGCTTCGCGACCTTGCCGATGTCATCGCACAGCGAGTGCTCATAAGATTGTTTGCCAAATGGAATGCCTTTGTGCACGCAGATATTTTTGATCTCGAGCTTTCGCGCCTTGTCGATGAAGGCGAGGCCGATGTCGTCGCTTAGGAAAAATCCTTTGCCGTTCGGCCCCCACTGCGTGTAAGTCTTCCAGGCAGAAACTTTCCAGCGCTCGGCCAACTCCTCCATGCCCTGCATATCGCCGTCCTGATTGGGGTTGACGCGCCCGTGTATCAGCAGCCGGTGCGTGCCATCCATGCGCTCGACGATTTCGGCTGTGGCGGCGGCCTCTTCGATGGTGAGCGGTTCGGCATCGCGGCGCGAGGGCACGAAAGACAGCACCATCATGTCCGTGTCCGAATCCATGAAGACGTCCTTGATGAATTCGTCCGAACTCAAGCACTGCAGGTAACTGCGATTGCCCGGCTTGTCCGCGAGCGCGCAGGCCGACTTCTCAAAGCTGGATAGCGGCTTCGCATCCGAAGGCACTTTCTTGAGCCAGGCGCCGTTGGGGTTCACGAAGTGCCCTTGCACGTCGAAAATAAATTCCTTGCTGTCCAATTCAGCCGCTGCGATCTCGGGGTCGAGCGCGGCCGAATTGGCAAGCTCATAAAATCCGCTGTTCCGCCCCGCAGCCGCATAAGCTGCGTTCATTGCGAGCAAGGTCGAAGCCGCGCCGCACGCGGAAACCAGAAAAGACCGACGAGAAACACCTCGCCGTTTCGCGTTTTCGGTGGCGAGATCGGATGCGAGCCGGCGCGCGTGATGATGCACCGGCTCCAGCGGTATCGGCGCGAATTCGCCGTTGCTAGCGGTGTCAAGTTTGATGGGAAGTCGTCGCCCTTCGGGATCGTGTTGCTGAGGCATGAGGTCCTCCGTTGTGTGGGTTGCCGAAAGCTAATTGACCAGATAGTCAAGAATCCATTCAACAAATAGGCACTATTAAGAACCAATGAGTCCGACATCTTTCCAGCAGAGCCCCGACCTGACTTCGCAAGCGTTTGCAATTGCGCCACCGATCGAGCCGATGCTCGCCAAGCTCACGGAAGAGCTGCCGACTGCCGGAACGTTCCTGTTCGAGCCCAAGTGGGACGGATTTCGCGCGATTGTTTTTCGCGGCGCATCCGACGTGTTCATCCAAAGCCGTGACCTGCGCCCGCTCGATCGATATTTTCCTGAGCTGCACGAGGCGTTGCTCGAGAAGCTCCCGAAGAATTGCGTCATTGACGGCGAGATTGTGATCGCGACGCCAAACGGACTCGACTTCGACGCGCTGCAGCTTCGGCTGCATCCGGCCGCCTCGCGCGTTGCCAAGCTCGCGAAGGATACGCCGAGTTCTTTCGTCGCGTTCGACCTGCTCGCGAGTGACGGCCGCAATCTGATGTCGGCGCCGCAAAGCGAACGCCGGGACGCGTTGGAACAATTGCTCGCAGAGATCAAGCCGCCGGTCTACCTGACGCCGATGACGTGCGAACGCGGCATCGCCGAAGATTGGCTCACGCACTTCGAAGGCGCCGGCCTCGACGGCGTGATCGCAAAGCCCGCGGAAATCCCCTACCAACCGGGCAAGCGTGCGCTGATCAAAGTGAAGCACGTGCGCACCGCCGACTGCGTCGTGGCGGGATTCCGCTGGCACAAGAGCGGGAAAGATGCCGTAGGATCCTTGCTGCTCGGGCTATACGACGATCGGGACGTGCTTCAACACGTCGGCGTCACCTCATCGTTCACGATGGCGATGCGCAGAGAGCTCGTGACGGAACTTGAACCGCTGCGCAAGGACGCGTTCGAGAATCATCCCTGGAAGGAATGGGCGCAGGCCAATGACGAGATGACGCGCATGCCCGGCGCCCAGAGCCGCTGGAGTACGGGCAAGGATCTCTCGTGGAGCCGCTGCGGATTGCGCGGGTATGCGAGGTCAAGTACGACCACCTGCAGAGAAACCGCTTTCGCCACGCGGCGATTTTTTTGCGATGGCGGCCGGACAAACGCCCAAGCGATTGCCGCTATGATCAGCTTGAAGTTACAAGCCCTTACGAACTCGAGAAGGTCTTTGGCGCGGCGCGCCGAGCCTGACTACGTTCTTGTAGTTCTGCCGCCTCCACGCACGCACAGCACCGGCGGCCGTTGAATTTCCATTTCGGCGCGTTTCGCACGTGAGCTGCATCGCGACTTTGGTTCGTTTCAGCCGCCGCCCTACACTTGGTCCTGAGGCGATACTCTCTGCGTTCGACAATTGATATTTGCTTATCGGCCGCGCAATCACGTGGACATTCGCGTTGGGCTGATACGTGCTGCTGTATTCGCAGCTGCGCTCCTGTGACACCGCAGCGCACAGTACTTGCGCACAATATTCCATTGGGTTATGGTCGCGTCGTTGCAAATGCAACATCTCTCCGAGGAGTGGACCATGAACCGCTTGCTGATAACGACACTGGTGCTCGCGCTGTACTCCCTCAACTCAGCGGCCGCCGACGACAAAGCTGCCGTGACCGCCGCCATGGAGGCTTGGAAAAAGAACCTTGCCCTGGCGTGCGGCGGCGGAGGCCCCGACAAGATCCTTCCGCTGTACGCGGAGGACGCCGTCTTGTGGGGCACCATTTCCCCCAAAATCCGCAGCGACAAGGCCGGTCTGACGGACTACTTCGTCAATGCCTGCAAGGCGCTGCCGAAGCTGACGGTTGAATTCAAGGAGCCCCACATCCGAATATATGGCGGCGATACGGCGATCAACAGCGGCTACTACACGTTTTCATACGAGAAGGAAGGGCAGACGGTGACGCTACCGGCGCGCTATAGCTTCACCCTCGTGAAGAAAGGCGGAAAGTGGCTGGTCGTCGATCATCATTCATCTGCCATGCCTGCCCCTGCGAAGTAGGTCCAAGTCGGTTCCCATCGCGCGCAGCTTCGTGTCGGGACGCCGGTTTTGCACCCAACTGCAGGAATTTCGCTTTCGTCACGCGGCGATTTTCCTGCGATGGCGGCCGGACAAACGCCCAAGCGATTGCCGCTACGACCAGCTCGAAGTCACAAGCCCTTACGAGCTGGAGAAGGTTTTTGGGGCCGGGCAGCGGCAGCGGTGATTCGGGCCTACAGAAGCTCTAATGATTCTCCGTTCGTGGTGATCCCTTCGACTACGCTCAGCACAGGCTTGTCAAACCATGAACGGCGCAAGTTGCGAAATGAATCCTTACGAATCGCCCTTCGACAGGCTCCCTTCGACAAGCTCAGGGCGAACGACTTGTTGAAGGGTTCTCTTAACTTTCCGGTTCATCATCCGGATCGAGCGCTTCCTGAGTTGGCCGAAGCTTCGCCGGCACATTCTTCAGGTTGACGCGTATGCGAGTCCAAGTGGATGAGCGGCCGCGCATCGAATCGACGAGAACGTCGGCGGGAGTCAAGTGCGCGGCTGCGTTTGGGTGACGCTTCTTCCAACGTTCGAATCCGGCGAGCGCATCTTCCTTCCGCTGCGCGCGGCCGATCTCGATCAAGGGATGCTTTGTCACTCGGCGACCAGGCGTTTGCGCCGAACGGCGGCGCGAGGGTTGTACCCGCGGCGGTTCGCCGGGTTGTTTCTTGTATTGCGGCGGCCAAGGCGCGTCGCCCAAGCCGTCGCGCTCGTGGTGCGCCGAAAGTTCGAGCAGACTCGCGAGCGAGCAGGGATGCTGATCGATCCCCTCGTGCCGATCGCCGAGCTGGGCGAAACGTGCGGGCATCGTCGCGAGGGTGAAATCGCGGGGATCGCAGGTTTCGACTTCATCCCACGTCAGCGGAGCCGATACGCGAGCGTCAGGAGTCGGCCGCACCGAATACGCGGAAGCGACAGTGCGGTCCTTCGCGTTTTGGTTGTAGTCGACGAACACACCGTGGCGCTCTTCTTTCCACCATTTGCTCGTCGCAATGCTGGGCGCTCGCCGCTCGACCTCACGGCCGAGTGCGAGCGCGGCTCTACGCACTTCATCGAAAGTCCAGCGTTGCTTGATGCGCACGTTCACGTGCATCCCGCGCGAGCCGGAAGTCTTAGGCCAGCCGACAAGGCCGAAATCTTTCAGGGTTGCGTGTACGACGTGCGCGACTTCCACGACCTGACTCCACTCCACGCCCGGCACCGGATCCAAGTCCACGCGAAGCTCGTTGGGATGGTCGAGATCGTCGGCGCGGACCGGGTGCGGATGCAGCTCGAGGCACGCGAGATTCGCCATCCATATGAGCGCGGCAGCGTCGCGGGGCACCACCTCTTCCGCGCTACGGCCCGACGGAAACTTGAGGGAGACGACTTCAATCCACGGGGGCCGCGATTGGGGCGCGCGCTTTTGAAAGAAAAACTCGCCCGTGATGCCGTTGGGATAGCGCACGAGCACGTTCGGCCGTCCGCCGGCGCCGCGCAGCGCGCCTTCGGCCACCGCGAGGGAGTAGCGTGCAAGATCGAGCTTCGTGTATCCCGCCTTCGGAAAAAGGACCTTCCGGGGGTTCGAAATCGCGATCTCGCGGCCCTCGACGACGAGGATTTCGCGTTCGCTGTTTTTGGGCATGGGAGATTGACCGGGAGTTTTCAGTCGTTTGCCGTCTATTAATTCGACCATCAATTTTGACGCTAAAACTGACGAATTGCTCCATGGCGTCTATCTAAGGCGTCGCGTAAGCGGCGGACTACCGGATAACAACTAAAGCGAAGAGCGACGTGCGGGTTCGATCCGCCTCGTCTCGGCCAGCGTGGCAGGCGCCGGCAGGAAACTCGCTGAACTAGGGACTGGAAGGCGTGTGTAGGGACGCAAGTCTTGAACTTCGCCAAGGGCTTGCCCGCAGTGCACAAGGCTTGCCGCGGATTTCGCATACACGCGATCATTGATCTTGCGGACCAGATTTCTCAACGCCGCTTTGTCGAATTCGTCGCCAAGATAATCGTGCAGAAAGCGCAGCTGCTCGAATGGACTTAAGTGGTCTCTTGCGTCGCGGGCCAAGGAAGCGAGGTCGCAGACCACGGCGCGCTGCCGGTGGAACGCCTTATGGTGCGCGCGGGGACAATCAATCCAGTGGAGCGAAGATCCGCCCGCGGTTTGCCTGACCAAAATGTTTTTCCACTTGAGATCGTGGTGGAAAAAACCTTTCTCATGAGCGGCGCGTAATTGACTGGCCAGTTGTTTTGCAAGAATGCGGTACGTTTGCTTGCGTTCAATTCTGGACTGAAGTTCGTCGGTAAACTTTTTCAGGTCCTTGCTCTCGCCGACCGCAAGAGTCACGATGAACGCAGCGCGCAAGAACCCGAATTGCCGCTGCTCGCCATATGCCAGGATTTCGGGAACGGGAATCCCGATTCTACTGAGCTCCCCGTAGCCCCACACTTCAGTCATTGCTTTACTTCGACGCAACCAGTAGCGAAACCGATCGCGGTTGTACGTGTAGCGCTTGAAATAGATCGATTCACCCGAGTTAAGGGCGACTTTGTAGCATTGAGTGATCGATGACGAGGCGGAGACGAGGTCGCCCTTTGTGACCGTCTCCCAATCATTGCTTTGCCCGGATATGCCGATGCTTGCGAGCTTTTCCCGCCACCCTGAAGCAATAAACAGCCTGCTACCGCGCCACTTGAACGCGCAGCGAATCATTGAGTCACGGTGGATCTTTGACCAGCAAGGCGTATCGGTGCCGGGAGCCGAGCAGCGATACCGAAGGACACGCCGCGAGACGGGCCTGTGATTTTTTTGCAATTCCGGCAATCTCACGCGAGGACATCGAATGCGGATTGGGCGCTTTGCCGCTTAGGACACGTAATAGATTCTTGATCGAATGGCGGTCTGCAAAAGAAACAATCACAAAGCGCCGTGCAATTCGAAGCAGCTCGCGTATAAGGCTTTCGCGTTGCTCCAGCGTAGACAGATGGTGCGATAACCTCGCGCACACGGCTGCGTCAACGCTGTTTGTGGGAAGCGGAATCTCCGTCGCTGACGCGGCAAAGTAAACTCGGTTTGCTCCGGCGCTGGAATGGTTACAAGCAAAAACGACTTGCGAGAGAGAGATGTCGGCCTCGATGAGCAGCTTGGTCGCGGCGTGGATGGGACCGCTCAACCGGCCGCCGCCGCAGGGCAGATCGAGGATCGCATCGCAACTTTTTTGTGTTCGCAAAAGCTCGCCGAGAATTTCAATTTCTTTTCTGGTCCGGCGCTGCTTCGCCCGGTCATTTCGATGCGCGTCGTGATAGGCCTGCGCGGCTTGCGGGCTCTGATATTTGTTGCAATACGCGGCGTTCAATTCGTCTCCCTCGGGGCGACGAGGGCGCGAGTCCCTCGACGATTCCTAAGGAACTCTATTGAACGCGGCGTTAAGCGCGCGTTAGGAAAACATCAGGATTTTGTTAAGCAGGCGGGAAATTGAGGATGAAGCAGCTGCCGCCGGAGCGGCGATCTTCGAACCGAAGCTTCCAGTTGAGATGTTCGGTCACGCGCTCGACGATCGCGAGCCCCAAGCCCAAGCCGGGGACATTTTCCTCGCTGCCGCGGACAAAGCGTTCGAAAAGATGGCTTCGCACGGAATCGGGCAGCCCTGGTCCAGAGTCTTCGACCATCACACAATCGGCGGTCAGACACACTCTCACGTCGCCGCGCTCCGTGTATTGGCAGGCGTTGCGGATCAGATTGCCGATGGCGGTCGCGGCCAATTCCGGCCGCGCGTGAACAAATACCTGGGTTGGCGCGTCGGCATGCAGTGTTACCTCTTTCCCGGCGAGGAGTGGCTGGCAACGCTCCAGCTCGCGCTCAATGATCGGATTCAACGCGATCCTCGGCGCATCGAGCGTTTCAGGCGCGCGCGACAAGAGCAGAAAAGCGCTGACTCGTTCGCTCATCTCCGCAGCGGTGCGCCGGATACGCTCGGCGGCTGTGACGAGCCCGCGCTGATCTTTCGCGTGCAGGCCGATCACCTCAGCGGCGCCGAGGATCACCGTCAGGGGAGTACGCAGTTCGTGACTGATATCCGCAGTGAACAGGCGCTCGCGCACCAGGAATTGCCGAAGCTCGGTTGTGCGTGCGGCGAAGGCGCGAGCCAGCGTTCCGATTTCGTCCGGCGCCGTCACCGAAGGCAACTTCTCCTCTCTTTGCTGAACGGCATGGGCCAGCGCGGTCACCGGCGCAATGACTCGACCCGAAGTAAGACGTCCAAGCCAAATCGAGATTACCAGGCCGGCAACACAGCCGATGCCTAGGCACAGGTAGAGGAGCGATTCTTGTTGTTCGAAATCTCGTTCCTCGCTGACTAAAATAAAGCGCTGGTCGCCGCGCTCATGGACGAAAACGTGCAAGGCGCTTAAACCCCGTTCGAGATCGTGGTAACCGGGCGGCAACGCTCTGAGATCTTCCGGCGCCGTCGCTTCGGTGAAGAAGCGCCGGCCCGGTGGGACTTCGACCGCGCGGCCGTTCTCCATGCCGTCGGCAAGCCATTCGATTTCCGCGCCCAGGTGGCCCGAAAACAGGTTGTGTTCGATGATTTCGAAGGAGACGTAAACCACAATCGTGAAAAACCCGCAGACCACGACGGCAAGGAGAGCGAAGGCGACCGTAATTCGAGTATGGAGCGATCGTTCAGTCGGCATCCTTGTCCACCAGCCGGTAACCGATTCCGTGCACGGTGCGCAACATGGGACCGGAAAAAGGTTTGTCCACGGCCTGACGCAAGGCATGGATATGAGTGCGCAGAGCGTCGCTGTCGGGAGGTTGCTCGCCCCAGACTTCGCGCTCCAAGACCTCCTTGGTGAGGATTCGCGGCGAGGCACGCAGCAGACAAGCGAGCAGCTTGTAGCCCGTAGGAGTCAATTCGATTTTTGCCCCTGCGCGCGAGACTTCGAAAGTCGAAGTGTCGAAACGAAGTTCGCCAAGACTTAAGACGGCATCGGTCTGAGTGCCGCGAGCGCGCCGCACCAGCGCCTTCAGGCGCGCATCGAGCTCGGGCAGCGAGAATGGTTTGATCAGGTAATCGTCGGCGCCGCTGTCGAAACCGGCGAGCTTGTCGTCCATCGTGTCGCGCGCGGTCAGCATGAGCACTGGGGTTGGTTTGCGCAATTCACGGCGCAACCGGCGGCACAAAGTTAATCCATCGAGACCCGGCAGCATCAGATCGAGGACGATCGCGTCATAACCTTCTTCCGCTGCGCGAGCAAGGCCGGTCAAGCCGTCGCGAGCGCTATCGAGGTCGTACCCCGCCGGTTCGAGAAACTCATAGAGGTTAGCGAGGATGTCGGAATTATCTTCGATGATCAGAATCCGCATAGTCCTATGCGCTCGATCCTTCCAGTGCGTACACGGAGCCGGCATGAACGCGGACGGAAGGAACCCTCAAGCTATAAAAACGTCGCGCGAAGCTCAATGCCTTCGCTCTTGCCGGAAACGATGCGAACGATTCTTTCCACTTTGGGTGAAATCGCCATGGTGATTTCGGCTGTCCCTCCGGCACAGATGCCCCTGGTTTCACCTTTAATCACGTGATCGCCTGCAGGGAGAAACAGTTCCACTTTCTCCGCAGGACCCAGATCGGCAACAGCCGTTTTGCCAACATAAACCCTGATGTTGCATGCAGCTCGTGCGACGCCGCTATCGCGCTTGACGATCAGACGCCCGCTTCCCGGCGAGGGCGAGAGCCACTTTTTCGTGAGTATTCGGGAGGAAGGCACACTCTCGGCTTGCGAGCTCGCAACAGGGCCGCTTGCACAGCCGGTAAAGAGCGCGCCGGATACGAAGACGAGGAACAAGGTTTTCACCCGGATCCTCCGGTTGGTCGACGCGCCGACGCTCATTTCCTTTGCCGCGCGATGATCTCTTCCTTGATTTTGTCGTAGGTCGCTGGCGGCAGAACCCCTCTATCCACAAGCTCGTCTTTCGCTGCCCATGGCCGGCCGCGAATGATCGATCTCGCGCGCTCTTTTCCTATTCCGGGCAACTCCGAAAGTTGTTCTTCGCTTGCGGTATTAATGTCGAGTTTATCGGCATCGCGTTTCTCGACCGTTCTCTGCGCGGCGGGTTTACGCTCGGGTGCTTTCGGTTCGATGGGTTTTTCCTCCGAGCAGGCGAAAACGAAAGCGATCAGGATCAAAGCGAGCTTGCGCATTTTTTCTCTCCTGGCCTGTCTCAGTGCTCGGTCCTTGGCTCGCGGCTCAATAATTCGCTTAGAGCGGCGTCGGGAGCGAGACCGTCGCCCAGCACGCGGCAGATTGTCTGCGTGATCGGCATGTCCACATTGACTAACCGGCCGAGACGTTGAACTTCTTTCGCGGTCGTAACGCCTTCCGCGACATGACCGAGCTCTTCGAGTATAGATGACAACGTCTTGCCCCGCGCGAGCATGAGACCGACCCGGCGATTGCGCGAAAGGTCGGACGACGCGGTCAAAAAAAGATCGCCCATTCCGGCCAGACCCATAAACGTTTCCATGCGCCCGCCGAGCGCCAATCCCAGGCGAGTCATTTCGGCGAGGCCGCGGGTCATGAGCGCGGCGCGAGCATTGTTGCCGAGATTCATACCATCCGAGATTCCGGCGGCCATCGCGAGCACGTTCTTGACCGCTCCAGCGACTTCGACTCCGACGACGTCGCTGCTCGAATAGATGCGAAGTCGCGCACTGTGCAGTTGTTTCGCCATTTCGCGCGCGAAGCCAGGGTCATCCGAAGCGAGAGTGACGGCGGTGGGGAGTCCGCGCGCGACTTCTTCGGCGAAGCTCGGTCCCGAAAGCACGGCGGCTTTCGCATCCGGCTTCAGCTCCTCGGCGATGACTTGATGCGGAAGTTTGGCGCTTCCGACCTCAAAACCTTTGCAACCCCAGATCACCGGCGCGGCGCTACCGTGAATCTCTCTCAAGACCTGGCGAAATCCTGCAGTCGGAACGACCACAACGACGAGCTCGACATCGGCGAGAGCCAAAGCGAGATCGGTCTCGATTCGCAGGCTCGCAGGCAAGCTGAAACCGGGAAGGTAACGCGAATTCTCCCGCGTTTGGCGCATGGCCGCGCCGTAGTCTTTGTCGCGAAGCCAAAGCGTAATTTCGTGACGAGCGGCGAACGCCAGCGCAAGCGCGGTCCCCCAGGCGCCTGCTCCCAGAATCGCAATCTTCATCTGCCCCAGACGTCGCCGGTCGCGACGAAGCCCGATTGGCCATCGCGATGGCTGACTTTGATCCAGCCCGGCGGGCCGGCCTCGACGAATTCCAGCACCACATCGCGCTCGGCTTTGAACACGATCGGCGAATTCGCCGCGGGAGACTGAAGAACATTCGCCGTCGCCGAGAGCACAAGCACCATCCGCTTGTCGGCGAGGCTCTTCCTTTCGATCCAGGATATCGCGCCGCTTGCGTCGCGAACCTTGACCCAATTCTCCAGCGTAACGACGACTTCGAGCGGGTAGCCCCGGCTGACGACGTAGAGTTTTCTGGCGCTCGTCGACGGAGCGTCGAAAAGTACCGCGCCGGGGTCGTTGACGGATTTGAATTCGAGCGCCAAGGCGTTTGCCGCGAGGAGCGCCATCACGACCCCTACCGCCGCGATCAGGCGTCTAATGGCTGGTCGGCGTGGCCGCCTGGCGTTGCCGCTCGCGGTAAAGGTGCTCAAAGTTGACCGGGTTCAGAATGACCGGCGGAAAGCCCGCGCGAGTGACGAGGTCGGACACAGTTTCGCGCGCGTAAGGAAAAAGAATGTTGGGGCAGCCGATCGCCAGGATCAGCTCGAGTTCCTGCGGTTTGGCGTTCCTCGTCTGAAACACGCCCGCCTGCACGGCCTCGACGAGAAACATCGTCTTGTCTTCGATCCGCGCCGTGATCGTCACCGTGAGCATGACCTCGTGCAGGCCTTCGTCGATTGCGCCGCTTTTGGTTTGCAGTTGCACGTCTATTTTCGGTTGCTCGCGCTCGAGAAAGATCTTTGGTGCGTTCGGCACTTCCAGGGACAAGTCCTTGACGTAGATTTTTTCGATCGAGAAGACGGTTTCGCTCATGAGGACCCTTGTTGATTCTGCGCTTTCAACAGCGTATCGAGCTCGCCGGATTTGGCGAGATCGGCGAGATCGTCGTAGCCGCCGACGTGTTTATCGCCAATGTAAATCTGCGGCACCGTGCGACGTCCGGTTTTTTGCATCATCTCGACTCTCGCCTGTGGCTCGAGATCGACTCTGATCTTGGCGATGTCGGCGACGCCTTTAGCGTGCAGCAGACGCTCGGCCATGATGCAGTAGGGACAAAAGCCGCTCGCATACATTCGCACTCGCGCCATTACTTTTCCAACGGCATCGAGGCCTCGGTCCAGCCAAGCAAACCTTTGCGCAAGGCGAATACTTCGTTGAACCCGTGCTGCTTGAGTACCCGACTGGCGTTGAGCGACCGACTGCCGCTGGCGCAGCTCAAGACGATCGGACGCGCCTTTTGCTTTTCCAGCTCCTTCATGCGGTCTTTGAGCTGCGACAAAGGAATGTTGCGCGCGCGCGGAATGTGGCCCGATTTGAATTCGCCGGGTTCGCGCACGTCGACCACGAGCGCGTCGCGGCGATTGATGAGGTTCACCACATCAGCCGCGCTCAGCTCTTTCGCGCCGCTGATGAGCCGCGCGATAAACGGCCAAATCAACATGCCGCCGCTGACCAGCGCAAGCAGCACGAGCAGAATATTTTCTGCGAGGAATTCCAATCTTGTCTAAACGCGGGGCATCGCTGGATTTGCGGGAAAGTATTCTAAACTATCGGCGTGCGCCGCTTGAATTTAAATCGATGAACAAGATCGTGCTGCTGCGACATGGCCAAAGCATATGGAACATGGAAAATCGTTTCGCCGGCTGGGTGGACGTGGATTTAACCGAGCAAGGGGTCGCCGAAGCCCGTGCGGCGGGACGATTGTTGAAGGCGGAAGGGTTCGTTTTCGACATCGCCTACTCGTCGCTTCTGCGGCGAGCGATCAAGACCCTGTGGATGGCGCTCGACGAAATGGATCTTCTGTGGATTCCGATCGATCTTTCGTGGCGCATCAATGAGCGGCATTACGGCGCGCTCACCGGACTGAACAAAGCCGAGACCGCCGCCAAATTCGGCGAAAAACAAGTCTTGCTTTGGCGAAGAAGTTATGACGTTCCGCCTCCCGCGCTGACGCCCGACGACCCGCGCAATCCGGCGAACGACCGGCGCTACAAGCTGCTCGCGCAGATTCCGCGGACCGAATCCCTTAGAGACACCGTCGCCCGTTTCCTGCCGTACTGGAACGAAGTTATTGCGCCCGCGGTACAGGCGCGCAAAAGAATCATCATCAGCGCGCACGGCAACACCTTGCGCGCGCTCGTCAAGCATCTCGATAAAATCAGTGATGACGACATCCTGAACCTCAACATCCCGACGGGCGCGCCGCTCGTCTACGAGCTCAACGACAAGCTCAAGCCGATCCGGCATTACTATCTGGGGGACAAAAAGCGTATCGAGCGCGCGGCTGAGGCAGTCGCCAATCAGGGAAAAGCGGGCTAGGTCTTTGCGCTTTCTGGTCTTTCTCCTCACCCTTTCCGCCGCGTTTTTATCTTTCGCCGACGGCAAGGAAGAACTCAAGGAGCTTCGCGGCCGCATCGAAGCGCTGACCAAAGAGCTTGCCGAATCCGAAGAATCGAAATCGCACGCCGCCGACGCCTTGCGCGAATCCGAGCGCGCGATTTCCAATGCCAACCGCGAGCTCGCCAAGCTGAATGCCCAGCTCCAGGAATCCAACAAAGAGCATTCTCGTTTGACGGCTGAAAGCCGCCGGCTCGAAGCCGATGTCGCTGATGAGAAATCGAACCTGGCTGCGTTTCTTCGGCAAAGGCATCGCAGCCGGAACGATGAGGCGCTCAAACTGCTGCTCAAAGGGGAAGACTTGAACGCACTGCCGCGCGAGCTTGCTTATTACTCGATCCTGGCCCGTTCGCGCGCGGAATTCTTGCAATCGCTCAGGACCGATGTGGAAGCAATTAACCAGTTGCAGGCAGCTGCGCTCGACGAAAGCGCGAAAATCGAAGCGCTCAAGGATCAGCAGGCGAAAGAGAAGGCGATGCTCAAAGAGCAGCGCCGGGAGCGGGCCGAGGTCCTGGCCAAGGTGGCGAAGCAGATTCGCGAGCAGCAAAAGGAGATTGCGACGCTTAAAGAGAACGAAGCGCGCCTGGCGGAACTCGTTGCTCGTCTGGCCAAAGCGATAAAGTCCCCGCGCAAGCCGGAAGTCGAGCGCGTCCCGGAGCCGGGTGACGATGGCAGTGAGTTTGCGCGTTTGAAAGGCAGCCTGAACTTGCCTGTAAACGGGGAACTCAATAATCTCTTTGGCGCTCCCAGAGAGGATGGCGATTTGAGTTGGAAGGGCCTGTTCATTGCCGCGCGGCCGGGCGCCGCGGTCAAAGCAATCGCGGCCGGGAAAGTCGTCTTCGCCGACTGGTTGCGCGGGTATGGCAACCTTATGATAGTGGACCACGGCGAAGGCTATATGAGTCTCTATGGCTACAACGAGACCCTCCATCGCCAGGTCGGTGAGGCGATTCACGCGGGCGACATCATCGCCGAAGTCGGCAGCAGTGGAGGCAGTCGAGCTGCGGGCGTCTACTTCGAAATGCGCCACCAAGGAAAACCTTTTGACCCGCTCGCATGGGTTAGATTAAAGTGAGCGACTCTTCAGCGCCCTGTCCGCTGAACACTGAATTGAAGCTTTTGAGGAGGTCGTATGCGCAACAAGATGCAACAGTTCAGCCTCGTGCTGCTCGGCGCGACGCTGGGCGTATTGCTCAGTCTCAACTTCTCCGCCGTTGCCGAAAAGGACACGGGTACCCCGCTTCCGATCGAGGAACTGCGCGCGTTCACCGAGGTTTTCGGCCGCATCAAGAAAGACTACGTCGAGGCGGTCGAGGACAAGAAACTTCTGACCGAGGCGATCAACGGGATGCTCTCGGGCCTCGACCCGCATTCAGCCTATCTCGATGCCGACGCTTTCCAGGAGCTTCAAGTGGGCACGCAAGGCGAATTCGGCGGTCTTGGAATAGAAGTTGGAATGGAAGACGGTTTCGTGAAGGTCGTGTCGCCCATCGTCGACACGCCGGCTTACCGCGCGGGAATCAAACCGGGCGATCTCATCGTCAAACTCGACGAGACTCCGGTCAAGGGCATGAGCTTGTCGGACGCGATCAAACGCATGCGCGGGAAACCCAATACGCCGATCACCCTGACGGTCATGCGCAAAGGCGAGTCCAAGCCGCTCGTCGTGACTTTGATGCGCGCGATCATCAAGGTGCAAAGCGTCAAGTACAAGCTGATTGAGCCCGACTTCGGCTATGTTCGGGTTACCCAGTTTCAGGAGCACACCGGCGAGACGCTCACCAAAGCGATCACTTCGCTTTACGAAGAAAACAAGTCGGCGTTGAAGGGCCTCGTGCTCGATCTGCGCAACGATCCGGGCGGCTTGCTGAATGGCGCGGTCGCAGTCTCAGCCGCGTTTCTGCCCAAGGATGCGCTCGTGGTCTACACCGACGGACGCTCTGAAGACGCAAGAATGAAGTTGACCGCGAGCAGCGAAAACTATCTGCGCGGAAGCTTCAAGGAGGATTACTTGAAGAAGCTGCCGCCCGCGGTGAAATCGGTGCCGATGGTCGTGCTGGTAAACGCCGGGTCGGCTTCCGCGTCTGAAATCGTCGCCGGCGCGCTGCAGGATCATAAGCGCGCGATCATTATGGGAACGCAGACTTTCGGCAAAGGCTCGGTGCAGACCATCCTGCCGCTCGGCAACAACACTGCGATCAAGTTGACGACTGCGCGCTATTTCACGCCGAACGGGCGCTCGATCCAGGCCAAAGGCATCAGTCCCGACATCGTTGTCGAGGATCCGGCGACCAAAGAACTCGAAGCTCGCGTTCGTGAAGCTGATCTACTCGGACATCTGATGAACGGCGAGGAAAAAGCCGAGACCAAGTCGACGACTGTTACTCCCGCCCCGGTCAAACCAAATGGCACTCTGGCGCCGGCCAAGGAGCCGACTAAGGCGCAAGAGGAGGCTCCTCTTGATCCCGCTGAAGTCGTCTCCAAGAACGATTTTCAGGTCAATCAGGCGATCAACCTGCTCAAAGGCCTGCAGATCGTCAACACCAAGAACAACAACTGAAACAAAAAGGCGCGCCAGCGCCTTTTCTCGCTCGCAGATGACTGACGAGCAACTGCTGCGCTACAGCCGGCACATCCTTCTTCAGCAAATCGGAATTGGCGGGCAGCAAAAACTGCTCGCCTCACACGCTCTTATCATCGGTGCGGGCGGCTTGGGTTCGCCGGCGGCCTTGTATCTCGCGGCCAGCGGCGTTGGCAAGATCACGATATGCGACGGCGAAACAGTCGATCTTACCAACCTGCAGCGACAGATCGTTCACGACACGCCGGCGATCGGAACGCTCAAGACAGAATCGGCGCGGCGAACGCTCGCCCGCATCAACCCTGAAGTTGAAATCGCGGTAATCGCAAGAAAAGTCGCTGGGGACGAGCTAGCGGTACTTGTCAAAAACGCCGATGTTGTGCTCGATTGCAGCGACAATTTCGCCACGCGTCATGCGACAAACGGCGCGTGCGTGGAATTCAAAAAACCCCTAGTCTCCGGCGCGGCAATCCGATTTGATGGTCAGGTTGCGGTGTTCGATCTACGAAGTGAAGACAGCGCGTGCTACCACTGCCTTTTTCCGGAAATGGGCGAAGCCGAAGAGGAACGCTGCGCAGTGATGGGAGTTTTTGCGCCCTTGACCGGAATCATCGGCGCCATACAGGCGGCTGAGACATTAAAGCTGTTGACCGGCGCCGGTCAAACCCTCGCCGGCAGGCTGCTGCTGATAGATGCCCTCGCCATGGAGTGGCGGGAAATCAAGCTCAGCAAAGATCGCGACTGCGAGGTATGTGGACGCGTCACTTGATTAGCACTTGCGCCGCGTCAGACCAACCGGCGAGCGGATCGCGCTTGAACCCGCTCTTGGCGTGCTGATGCCAGCGGCCGACAACGTAACAAACGAGAATGTTGGCCGCGACTTGCGCGTTGCCCGACTCCTGGCCTTCAGCTTCGGCGAATTTCAACGACTGCTTGAGCGTCGCTTCGACGCGATCGAGCAACTGATTGATTCGCGCCTGCAGCCGCTCGTGCTCGTTGACGAGCGCGTCGCCGATGAGGACACGAGTCATTCCCGGATTTTTCTGCGCAAAGCCGAGCAGCACCGAAACGATTGCCTCGATCTGTGCCGCGCCGGCGGGCTCTTCGGCGGTGATCTTATTGATGAGGCCGAAAAGCGTTTGCTCGATGAATTCGATCAACCCTTCGAACATCTGCGCCTTGCTCGCAAAATGGCGGTAAAGCGCGGCTTCGGAGACATCGAGCCGGTCGGCAAGCGCCGCAGTAGTGATTTTTTCTCCGAGCGGATTTTCGAGCATCTGCGCTAGAGTCTGCAGAATCTGCTGGCGCCTTTCCCCTGGCCTGGCTGGCATTCGTCTCCCTTCCGCTTCGCCTATCCCCGAATCAGCGTTCCTACTCCCTCGTCGGTCAAAATCTCCAAAAGCAGGGCGTGCTCGACCCGCCCGTCAATAATGTGCGCAGTCGCGACGCCGTTTGCGACGGCGTCTAGCGCGCACTGGACTTTGGGCAGCATGCCGCCCGAGACCGTGCCGTCCGCGATGAATTCGTTCACTTTTGCCAGGGTTAAACCGGTGAGTACATTGCCTTCGCGGTCGAGGACTCCCGGAGTGTTGGTGAGCAAGATGAGTTTTTCCGCGCGCAGAGTCTCCGCGAGTTTTCCGGCGACCAGATCGGCATTGATGTTGTACGACTCCCCGTCCTTGCCGACTCCGATCGGCGCGATGACGGGGATGAAGTCGCCGCTATCGAGCAGGGTCACGAGTTCGGCATCAATGGCGACGACTTCGCCGACGTGACCGATGTCGAGCCACTCGTCGTTGTTGTTCTTGACTTTGAGTTTGCGCGCGCGGATGAACGCGCCATCCTTGCCTGTCAGCCCGACCGCCATTCCGCCCTGCCGGTTGATGAGGTTGACGATTTCCTTGTTGACTGTGCCGCCCAGCACCATCTCGACCATATTCATGGTTTCGCGGTCGGTCACGCGCATACCGCCGACGAACTCGGTTTCTTTGCCGACCTTGGCGAGCAGCTCGTTGATATGCGGCCCGCCTCCGTGCACGACCACCGGATTCATGCCGACAAGCTTGAGCAGGACAACGTCGCGCGCGAAGCCTTGTTTCAGAGCCTCGTCGATCATCGCGTTGCCGCCATACTTGATGACGATCGTCTTGCCGTGGAAACGCTGAATGTAAGGAAGCGCCTCGGCGAGATCGCGGGCTTTTTGTTTGGCGGAAGAGGGAGTGAGTGGCATCGAGGAGCGCCAGCGGCGCACGCTTATTGTAACGCCAAAAGAAAAAGGCGGCCGAGGCCGCCTTTGCCGATCAAAGCGGCTCGGAGAGCCGCTTTGACAGCGTGTGATGACTTACCGGATCGCGAGTTTTTTCGCTTGCGTCGCCGCTTTCTTCGGGAGTGTAAGCTCGAGCACGCCGTCGGTGTACTTCGCTTGTGCACTTCCTTCGTCTACCTCTTGCCCAAGAGTGAAGGAGCGGTACATCTTGCCGTAATAGCGCTCGGTGTGAAGCTCTTTGTCACCGTTTTTGAGTTCTTTCTCTTTTTTAACTTCAGCCGAAATTGCGACCTGGTTTGCGTTAATAGTGACGTTTATCTCGTCCTTCTTGACGCCGGGAAGCTCCGCCTTAACGACGTAGGCGTTGTCATTTTCAGACACGTCGACCTTGATATGCGCGGCGCCGGTCTCGCGTTCGAAACCGAGCGGTCGCATGACGAATCCACGAAACGAGTCGTCAAGGACGTCCTCGAGAGGACCGTGGCGAACAACGTTAGCCATCTCTTATCTCCTATATTTTAACTTAGCGCTTTGGCGCTGACAGCCTCAAAATGGGTGCCGCCTCGTTTATTTCAAGTGGTTCATCCAACTGGCGGGCGCCACCGTAAGTGTTTGCGGGCCGCTGGCTTTTACCCGAAAATCGTTGTCGGCCGAAATGCCGAGATAGAAAGAAGATTTTTTCGAGATAGTCGGGCGAAGCTTGAAAGAGACACTGGTGACTGACGCGGGAAGGCTGGGTCAGGCGACGAAAGATTGCAATTAATTCAACTTCAGGAGATAGACGTGAAACAGTCGATTGCAGTATTGGGCAGTGCGTTGTCGATGATGGCTTTCTCGGTCGCGAATGCCAATCCTTTCGCAATGGAAAGCTTAAGCTCCGGCTATCAAGTCGCCGCCGATGAAGCCAAGGACAAGGAAGGCAAATGCGGCGAAGGAAAGTGCGGGGCCAGCAAGTCGGCCGACAAGAAAGCCGACGGCAAGTGTGGTGAAGGCAAATGCGGCGCGAACAAGACTTCCGACAAGAAAGCCGACGGCAAGTGTGGCGAAGGAAAGTGCGGGGCCAGCAAGTAGTCATTTGTCACCCCGCGCCGTGACCGGTGTCCATGGCGCGGGTTTGGGTTTTCGCCGGGAACTGATTCCGGCGCTCAAGAAGCGCGTTCCCAAAGTCATCGAGTTCTTCGAAGTCGCTCCGGAAAACTGGATCGAGGTCGGCGGCGCGCACGGCAAAAACTTGCGCTATTTCACCGAGCGCTATCCTTTCGTCTGTCACGGTCTATCGCTTTCGCTCGGCGGCCCCGCGCCGCTCGATGAAGAGCTGCTGCGCCGAATCAAGGCGTTTTTGACATTGCACGGCGTTTCGCTCTACACCGAGCACCTTTCGTACTGCAGCGACGACGGACATTTGTACGATCTGCTTCCGATCCCGTTTACCGAAGAGGCCGTGCGCTACGTCGCCGGACGTATTCGATCTGTCCAGGACACTCTCGAGCGGAAAATTGCCGTCGAGAACGCGTCTTTCTACGTCGCTCCCGCGATCAACGAGATGTCGGAACTCGAATTCATCCGCGCGGTGCTCGAGGAAGCCGATTGCTTTTTGCACCTCGATGTAAACAACGTCTTCGTCAACAGTGTCAATCATGGTTACGACGCACGCGAATTTATCGAATGCTTGCCGCGGGACCGGGTAGCGTATCTGCATGTGGCGGGGCATTACGTCGAAGCTCCCGATTTGCTCGTCGATACGCATGCCGCCACGGTCATCAACCCGGTCTGGCGTCTACTCGAGTTCAGCTACGAGTTGTTCGGCGTCAAGCCGACTTTGCTTGAGCGCGATTTCAACATTCCACCGCTCGCCGATCTCACCAGGGAAGTCGCGCACATCGCCAGACTGCAGCATGCCGCGGCATCCTAATTTCCAGCGCTATCAGTTCGAATTTACCCGGCACATTCGCGACCCGAAAAAACATCCGGCGCCCGCGGGCGTTGCGGCGCGGCGGATGAAAATCTACGACGAGCTCCTATACAACAATGTCGAAAATTTTCTCCTCGCGTGTTTTCCCGTCTGCCGGAAAGTCTTGAGCAGGCGAAAATGGGATGAGATCGTTCGCGAGTTTTTCGCTTTCCACCGGTGCCGCACTCCGCTGTTTCGGCAAATTCCCGAAGAGTTTCTCGAACACCTGCAATCCCGCCGGGGAGATCCGGATTGGCTTATTCATCTCGCGCACTACGAGTGGGTTGAGCTCGCTGTTGACACCTCGAACGAGGAGATTGAATTCGCCAAGATCGAACCGCACGGCGATCTGCTTACGAGGCGACCCGCGTTGAACCCGGTTCGATCTCTCCTTCACTACCCTTACGCCGTTCACAAGATTTCGCCCAAGCACTTGCCACAGAGCGAGGAGCCTACGCATCTGCTGGTTTTCCGCGATTTGGGTGACGCGGTACGGTTCATTGTGCTCAATCCCGTCAGCGCGAAGCTTGTGCGATTGCTTGCAGCGGGCAAACTTTCCGGAGCCCAGGCCCTGTCGAGAATCGTTCAGGAACTCCCCGATTCAGATCTGCGCGCCGTTAAGCAAGGTGGACTCGAAATAATGGAAAACCTGCGGCGCGAAAACGCGATACTCGGGACTTGGAAGGCGGCTCCCGAGGCTTGCCAATAACTTGCCGAAAGAGTCGAGATTCTGGCGTTTTGCCTAATCCGCGCGGCCGCGAACTTGGGCGATCGTTTCAACCTTGACTTGGGTTTCGCCGTCCCGCTCGAAGATGAGAACGAGCGGTATTGTTTGCCCTTGATTCAAAGGCCTTCGCAGGTTTAGCAGCATGAGGTGATAACCCGCTGGCTCGAGCGCAAATGCCTTGCGCGCCGGCAGACTAAGCTTGTCGAGCTTGCGCATCCGCATCATTCCATCCCCCATGCTCATGCTGTGGATCTCGATCGCCTCCGCAACCTCGCTTACGGCGGCGATGAGCTCTGTCTCGACCGGGCTTCTGATCGTCATGTAGGCTGCGGCGACTTCTTGTCCTGGCGCCGTCGCCCGTGCCCAGGCGTCCCAGACCTCGATCGTGTTTGATCCGCACGCGGCAGAAAGCCCCGCCAGCAACACTGCCTGCCCTGAGCGTAGTCGAAGAGCCGACTTAAGCCTTTTTGTCACGCTCATTCGGAAACTCATTGGGGCGAAAACAGCTTTTCTGCAAATTAGGCATGGAAGTTGCTATCCCCTTCGCGTCAGTTCGCTTGTAGAACTCGCTCAGGGGAGAAAAATCATGAGGTTCTTACCACTTGGCTTGGTGTTACTCGCGGCCTTTTCAATCGCGCGCGCGGAAAACGGAGTTTACCCGGATACGATTGTGCTCGGTCAGTCGGCTGCGCTAAGCGGTCCCGCATCCGGCCTCGGCACGGGAATGCGCGAAGGAGCGATGGCTTACTTCGACGAAGTCAATCGCAACGGCGGAGTTCACGGCCGAAAAATCGAATTGAAATCGCTCGATGATGGCTACGAGCCCGATCGAGCCGCGCCGAACACCAAAAAGCTGATCGAAGACGAAAAGGTCTTTGCGCTTTTCGGTTATGTCGGTACGCCGACCGCGCAGGCTTCGATTCCTGTCTTTACTGCGGCAAAAGTGCCGTTTTTTGGCGCTTATACCGGCGCTGAGCTGCTTCGCGACCCGTTCAACAAATACATTTTTAATGTGCGCGCGAGCTATTACGACGAGACCGAAAAGATCGTGCAGCACTTGACCACCACCTCGATCGAAAAAATCGCGGTCATGTATCAGAACGATTCGTACGGCAAAGCGGGCCTCGCGGGGGTTGAGCGCGCGATGGCCAAACGCAAGCTGAAAATCATCGCGACCGGCACGGTGGAACGCAATACGACCGATGTCGCGGCGGCGGTGAAAGCAATCGGCCCCGCACAGCCCGACGCTGTGGTCATGATCAGCGCATATCGTAGTTGCGCGGAATTTATCAGGCAGGCGAAGAAAGCCGGAATGAAATCGCAGTTTTTCAATGTCTCTTTCGTCGGCACCAAATCGCTCGCCGATGACCTGGGCACCGATGGAGTTGGCGTTGCGGTCTCGCAAGTGATGCCTTTCCCGTGGGGCGCGGAAGCGGTTGTCCGCGATTATCAAAAAGCGATGGCGCGAGTCAACCCGCAGAGCGCGCTAGACTACACGAGCATCGAAGGCTATGTCGCCGCCAAGGTCTTTGTCGAGGGTTTGCGCCGCGTGGGCAAGGACCTGACTCGCGACAAGTTGATCGCCGAACTGGAGAGGATCAGTCAACTCGACGTCGGCGGCTTCGTCGTCTCGTTCGCGCCGAGCAATCACGGCGGATCGAAGTATGTGGATCTGACGATCATCGGCAAGGGCAACAAGCTGATCCGCTGATCTGTGTTTAAATACGACTTCAGGGATTCAGTTAACAAGCGTAAACAAACTCTTTTCAACCTTGATTTTTTTGAAGGCCACGCGTAGCCTAACGAGTCCCCGCAATTGCGGGGACTGAGAGCGGGAAAAAGGGGATTCACGTCGACGTTTTTCACTACGCGCAATCGCGTTCACCAAGCACACTATGACAATGGATGAGCGGGTATGACCCTATCTGGAATTAAGGTCATGATCATCGACGATAGCAATACCATACGCCGAAGCGCCGAGATCTTTTTGACCCAAGCGGGTTGTCAGGTCATTTTGGCCGAGGACGGTTTCGACGCTCTCGCCAAAATCACCGACCATCATCCCGACGTCATATTCGTTGACATCATGATGCCGCGTTTGGATGGCTATCAGGCATGCTCGCTGATCAAGAAGAATCCAAAGTTCAGGGCCACGCCGGTCATCATGTTATCGAGCAAGGACGGGGTTTTCGATCGTGCGCGCGGGCGCATGGTCGGGTCCGACGAGTACCTGACCAAACCTTTTTCGAAGGACAGTTTGTTGAAGGCAGTGGGCAATCATTCCCAAAAAATCGAAGAGAGAGTTTAGGAGCGATTTATGGCGGTCAAACATATTCTCGTCGTGGAGGATTCCGCGACCGATCGAACTTTTCTGGGGGAAATCCTCAGCAAGAACGGCTACCAGGTTTCCAGCGCGGAGAATGCCGAAGAGGCGGTCACAAAAACTAAACAGCTCAAGCCCGACCTTATCCTGATGGACATCGTCATGCCCGGCCAAAACGGATTTCAGGCGACGCGCACATTGAGCAAGGACGACGATACCAAACATATCCCGATCATCATCTGCTCCTCGAAAGGCCAGGAGACCGATCGCATCTGGGGCCTGCGTCAGGGCGCCAAGGATTACCTGGTGAAGCCGATCAATCAGGCCGAGCTATTGAAGAAGATCGCGGAGATCGCGTAATGGCGCAGCGAATCAATCTTCGCGATTACCAGATCGCGCTCATGGACAGTTTGCAAAAAGCGGGGGCGACGCAATCCGACAGTTCCAAATTGAGCGCTGCCGCCGGCGAGAGCAATTGGGTAGTGCCTCTCGCCGGGGCGGGAGAAGTCTTGCCCGTTCCCGAACTGACTCCCGTGCCGCTGACGCGACCTTGGTTTCGCGGACTCGCGAACGTTCGCGGCAACCTTTTTGGCATCGTCGATTTCGCGGCTTTTCTCGGCGGGGCGGTTTCCCCGATCCGCGGCAGCAGCCGCCTCTTGCTGGTCGGCGAGCGATACGGACTTAATTGCGGCTTGCTCGTCGACCGAATGCTGGGATTGAAAAAACCCGATCAATTGCGTTTGACCGACAACCCCGATCCAGCGCCCTGGCTTGCCGCGCGTTATCTGGACGACGAAGGCAACCTTTGGAACGAACTCAATGCCCGTGAATTGCTGCAGCATCCGAGCTTTCTTCAGATCGCAGCCTGAACGACGAAGAGAAAACGATCAGTTTTAAGGAGACTACGCCATGGATCTGAAGTTACCGGAAGGCCTCGAGGCTGCCGTCGAGCAGCCAAAGAAAGAGAAGGCGGTAGCCGCGCCTTCGCAGCCGATGTTCGGACTGGCAGCGGCGCAGCAGTTTTGGCTGCTTGCCGGATTGCTTGGTTTGTTTCTACTGCTCGCGGCCGCGCTGACGTATTTTGCCGCGCAGGAAGGCAAACGCCAGACACAGCAGATCGCCACCGCGACCGAAATGGAAATGCTTTCGCAGCGCATGGCGAAAGGCAGCGAACTCGCAGTCGAGGGTAATGCGATCGGTTTCGAGCAGCTCAAGGAGAGCCGCGACGAATTTGGCGCAAACCTCCGTCTTCTAAGCGACGGCGGGACCGCTGCGGGAATCGACCTTTCGGCCGCGCAAGACGGCGAAGTCGTCGCCTTGTTATCCGGGCTGAAAGCGCGCTGGGAAGACGTTGAAAAAAGCGCCTCCGCAATCCTCAACGAACAAGACGCGTTGACCAGTTTCGGCAAGAGTGTCGCCGGAATCAACGACAGTAACTCTACTCTGTTGGAAACGACTGAAGCGATCGTCTCGATCATGGCGCAGTCGGGGGCTGGCAACCGCGAACTTCTGGTCGCCAATCAACAGGTCATGTTGACTCAGCGGATGGCAAAAAACGCCAACGCGCTTCTGTCCGGCGAAGTCATCGACCCCGAACTGATATTCCTCTTGAGCAAGGACACGAATTCCTTCCGTGAGAGTCTGGGCGGCCTTGCCACGGGCAGCGAAGCATTGCGCGTATCGGCCGTTCGGGACAACGAAGTCCGCAAGAAACTCGAGGAGTTGCAAGTCGCTTTCAAAGACTACGAAGGCAACGCGAGAACGATTCTCGGTAATGCGCAGAAGCTGATCGCGTCAAAGGAAGCCAATCGCAGCATCATTACGCAGAGCGAAAGCCTGCTTACGGATTCGGGCAAGCTCGGCGACGCTTTTGAAGCGGGCGCCGAAAGCGCCGAAACAAGTCTGGTTCTTGGCGCCGTAATGTCGGCGGTGCTCGCGCTTCTTTGCGCGGGTCTTTTGGGATGGTCGTTCTTGTCGGAAAGCCGCCGGCAGGCAAGCGAAGCCGAGCAGCGCAAGGTCCAGGCCGAGTCCGAAAGCAGCCGCAATCAGCAAGCTATTTTGCGCCTGCTCGATGAAATGGGCACCCTCGCCGACGGCGACTTGACGGTGCAGGTCAAAGTGACCGAAGACATCACGGGCGCGATCGCCGACTCGGTCAATTACACGGTCGAAGAGCTCCGCGGAGTCGTCACGGGAATTAATAAGGCCGCGGCGCAATTAAGCCAGGGCACCGAAGTCGCGCAGTCCGTTTCCACTCGGCTTCTTCAGGCTGCTCAGGTTCAGTCCCAGCAGATTCAGGAAACGACCGACTCGGTGCAGCAGATGGTGCAATCCATCGAACAGGTTTCGATGTCCGCGCAGGAGTGCGCGCGAGTCGCCGAACAATCGATTGCGGCAGCGGAAACAGGCGCGGGCGTGGTGCAGGATTCGATCACCGGGATGAACTCGATTCGTGACCAGATTCAGGACACCTCGAAGCGGATCAAACGCCTCGGCGAAAGCTCGCAGGAGATCGGTGAAATCGTCGAGCTGATCGCCGACATTACCGAACAGACCAACGTGCTCGCCTTGAATGCGGCGATTCAAGCTGCCTCCGCGGGAGAAGCCGGGCGCGGGTTCACCGTGGTGGCCGAGGAAGTGCAACGCTTGGCCGAGCGTTCGGCCGAAGCGACTAAACAGATCACGACTCTGGTCAAAGCCATTCAGACCGATACGCAAGACGCGGTCGCGGCGATGGAGCGAAGCACGCAGGAGGTCGTCGAGGAAACCAGAATGTCGGACGCGACCAGCGACGCCTTGAACGAGATCGGACGCGTTTCGTGGATTCTTGCCGAGCTCGTCGAAGGTATTACGTTCGGCATGCGGATCCAGGCCGAATCGGCGATCAAGGTCGCTGAAAACATGGACGCGATTCTTGAAATTACCGGCCAGACCACCCAAGGCACGCAGCAGACCGCGCAATCCATGCGGCAGATCGCCAAACTCGCGAGCGAACTCAAGAGCTCAGTCGCCGGATTCAAATTGTGACGACCTCTACTTTCGACTCAGGTCCGCTGTCGTGGGTCAAGCCGGAGATTGACCACGCGCTCGAACGCGCGCGCCAGTGTCTCGACCGTTTCGCCGGTAATCCGGGCGATGGCAATGAGCTCAAGGCCGCCAAAACGCACCTGCATCAGGTGACCGGAGCGGTACAGGTCGTCGGACTGCACGGACTTGCGCGTTTCGCCGAGGAAACCGAGAACCTGCTTTCAGGACTCACTCAGCGCGAAGCCAACGCCAGACAGGAAGGAATAGCGCTCTTGCGCCGGGCGTTATCAGCGCTTGCCCAATACCTCGACGAGCTGATGAATTCGCAGCCCAATATTCCGGCGCGGCTCTTTCCTTTGTTCCGCGAATTGTGCCAGGCGCAAGGCGCGACCGAAGTCTCCGAAGTCGAATTGTTCTTTCCGGATCTCGATCGCAGGCCGCCGCACCATCCCGCGCCCGAACCCGTTTCCGAAGACGGGATGCCGCAATATATCAGGCGCCAACGCGCGCGCTTCGAACGCGGGCTGCTTTCGTGGCTGAAGAATGATCCGGAAGGTATCGCCGTAATGAGCGACGCTTTGGCCGCGATCGAGCGCGCGCAACCGCTTCCGGTCCAGCGTACCTTCTGGTGGGCTTCCGCCGCGCTGATCGAAGCGATCGTTCATAAAGGCATCGCTGCGTCCTCCGCGGTCCGCAAAATCTGCATGCGCATTGACCTGCAGATGAAGAACCTGGCTGCCGGCTCGGCCTACTTCGCCGAACGACTGCTGCGCGACGTCTTGTACCACGTCGCCCTGAGCGAACCTGCCGGCGAGCGCATCAAAGCGGTCAAGGAGCTCTACGACCTCGACAATCACATTTTGAGCGAACTGCCTGCGGCGCAGGTCGAGGTGAAGAATGCGAAGTTTGAGAAGCCGCTGCGAGAAGCGAAGGAAGTCTTGCGCGTCGCCAAGGACGCGTGGGTCAAATACAGCGGTGGAAATCCAGATACTTTGACGGCGTTTCGCGAGCGCGCACAAAAGCTCAAGGAAATTTTTGGCGAGCTCAACAACGCGCCGCTGGCCAAACTTTCCGATCTGGTCGAGCGTGTCTCGGCCAAACTGCCTTCGCATCTCAAGGAAAAACGCGAGGAAATCGCGCTTGAAATGGCAACCGCGCTTCTGGTGGCTGAAAACGCCGTGGATCGCTACACCGAGGTGAATCCGGAATTAGCGAAGCAGGTTGACGCCGTCACCGCAAGGCTCCTCGGTGCGCTCTCCGACAAGCCTGGCCGCTTGCCCGACGTGGACCTTTTGGGCGAAATCGGCCGCAAAGCGCAGGAGAAGATGCTGCTTGCGCAAGTTGTCAACGAAGTGCAGAGCAATCTGCAGCAGATCGAGCAGGTGCTCGACTCGTTCTTCCGCAATGTTTCGCAGCGCAGTCAGCTCGCCGGGCTCGAGCCTTTTGTTCGCCAGATTTTGGGCGCGCTTCGCATGATGGGGCTCGACACGGCGGTGAAGCTCTTGACCGAGTGCGATGCGCTGATCAAAAAATTCGCCGCCGCCGCGGAAGCGCCGACCGAGAGCGATCTCAACCTCCTCGCCGACGGATTGTCCAGTCTGGGGTTCTACGTGCAGGGCTTGCACCACAATCAGGGCGACACCGAGCAGATGATGGTCGCCGTCCTGCGCCGTTTCAACCCCGACGCCGTTCCGCTTTTCGCGGTCGAAACCGAAATCTTGCCCAAGCCCAGTCTCGAAGCCGAAATGGAAGACGAGAAACAGAAGGCGCGAGGGCTTTACAACAAGTGGCGCAAAGACCCTGCCAACGAAGCGCTCAAGGACAACCTACAAACGAGCTTCAAAGTGCTGCATCAAGGCGCGCGTCTGACCGCCGACGCCGAACTCGGCCAGCAGACCGAAATCGCCGTCGAAATGCTATCGCAGCCCGATGCCAAGCCCGATTCCTACATGACGCAGGCGGTCGCGACCATCATCGGTCCACCGGCCGCAGCAGTTCCGTCGAAAGAAGTCGAGCATTTGATCGCGGCCGAGCCAGAGCAAGTGGACCGCGAGCTACTGCAAATCTATCTGCAGGAAGCCGACGAAGTGCTCGCTACCGTTTGCGAACAGCTCGCCGTTTGCCGCGAACAGCCGCACAACCGCGAGGGGATGACGACGATCCGACGCGGGTTCCATACTTTGAAAGGCAGCGGGCGGATGGTCGGCCTGACCGATCTCGGCGAGGCCGCGTGGGAAGTCGAGCAGACGTTGAACCAGTGGCTGCAGCTCGAGAAAAATGCTACTCCGCCGCTTATCGCTTTTCTCGCCGAGGCTCACCAGTCGTTCGCGCACTGGGTAAAGAAACTCGCCGACGAGGGACGAGTCGAGGTCGATGCGAAGATGCTCGCCACCACTGCCAAACAGTTGCGTGGAGATCTGGAAACCGCGACTTCGCTTGAAAGAATCGTCATTGCTCCCGCTTCTGCCGTTGCCCCCGACGCCGCCATCTCCGTTATCTCCGAGGCGGCGGTTCCCGAATCCGCTATTTCGGAACCCGCCGTCGCCCAGATCGAACCAAGTGAACCGAAACCCGCGGAAACGCCACAGCCCGTTGTCGAGGAAGCTATCTCGATCGGCGGAATCGCGGTCTCCCCTTCCCTTTATAGCGTCTTTCTTGAGGAAGCCTCGGAGCACCTTAAAACTCTGCACGCCGAGTTCGGAGAGTGGAAAAAAGCTCCGGGAGGCGCTCCCGCCCACGCATTCATGCGAGCCGCGCACACCTTGTCGGGAATTTCGCGCACCGCCGGCTTTTCCGACGTTGCTGAGCTCGGCTTTGCGCTCGAGAAGTGGATACTGCAACTGCAGCGCAAGCCGCACGATCCGGGAGCGACAGGGATCATCAATTCGGGCAACGCGATTGACAAGCTTTTGCGCATGGTCAGCGATATCGAAAAGCGCCGCCTGCCTCCCGCCGCCGATCGAGAACGTTACGAACTCGAACAGATGCTCGCCGCGGCAATCGCCAAACAAACCGGCGTGGACCACGACGTTTTTGAGGTCGGCGAGCCGATCGCGCCTGCGGTGTCCGAGCCTGTCAGCACTTTCGTCTCGCTTACCGAAGCCGAGCCTGAGGCGGAATTGGGCTACTCGGCCGAATCCTTGGCGATTCATCCCCTGCTGCCCCAGGCCGAGTCCGAGCGCGAAGTCGAATCGCGCGTCGAACGCCGGCTCATCCGCGACGACATAGATACCCAGCTCTTGCCAATTTTCCTGCAAGAGGCGCAGGAGCTGATTCCGCAGATTGGCGAAGCTTTGCGCCGCTGGAAAGACGACTCCGCCGACAGCCAGCTTTCGCAATCGCTGCGCCGATCGCTGCACACACTGAAAGGTAGCGCGCGCATGGTCGGCGCCATGCGGCTCGGCGAGCTCATCCACCATATGGAGAGCGCGGTCGCGGAAACGATCGAAAGCCAGGAGATCTCGCCCGATTTGTTCGAAGGCCTGGAAGCTCGGCTCGACCGCGCGGCGGATGCGCTCGAGGCGCTCGAGCGTGGCGAGGAGATGCCCGAGGAGCAGGAAGAACGGGTTGAAAGTCCGGCGCCGCAAAGCCAGGCGGAAGCCGGGCCGCTGCTGGAAATCGTCGATTACACCTCGCCGAAAGTCTTGATCCGCGTACGCGCGGACGTCGTGGATCAATTGGTGAATGCGGCGGGCGAAATCAGTATCGCCCGCACTCGGGTCGAGGGGGAGATGCGCGGATTCAAGCAAACGCTGATGGAGTTGTCCGACAGCGTCGTGCGTTTGCGCGGACAACTGCGCGAAGTCGAAATCCAGGCGGAATCGCAGATGCAATCGCGGCTCTCGCGCATGCAGGAGCGGGAGGAATTCGATCCCCTCGAGTTCGACCGCTACACCCGCCTGCAGGAATTAACGCGGATGATGGCCGAATCGGTGCACGACGTTTCCACCGTGCAGCAAAATCTGTTCAACAACCTCGACGAGTCCAACGCCGCGTTGCTCGCCCAGGGTCGCTTGAACAGAAACCTCCAGGACGAGCTTATGCGCATCCGGACCGTCCCTTTCGCCACCATTGTCGAGAGGCTCTACCGCGTGGTGCGCCAGACCGCGAAAGACTGCGGCAAGCGGGCCAACCTGGAGGTGACGGGAAGCCAGGTCGAGCTCGATCGGAGCGTGCTCGAAAAGATTTCGGCGCCGCTCGAACATCTCTTGCGCAACGCAATCGCGCATGGGCTTGAGTCTCCCGAGCAGCGGATTGCGTTGCAAAAGCCGGAGTTCGGAGAACTGACTTTGAACCTGCGGCAGGAAGCCAACGAAATCGTACTCACTGTTTCCGATGATGGCGCGGGTTTAAACTCGGAGCGTATTCGCGGCAAGGCGATGGAGCTCGGTCTTTTGTCGAGGGGAGACGCAGTCACCGCGACGCAGATCAACCAGTTCATTTTCAACCCAGGATTCTCTACCGCCGAGGAAGTGACCGAATTCGCCGGACGCGGGGTCGGCATGGATGTGGTTCGAACCGACATCCAGGCCCTCGGCGGACGCGTGGAAGTGTCGAGCGACCCTGGCCGTGGAACGCGCTTCGCGCTTTTCCTGCCATTGACCCTCGCGGTCACGCAGGCGGTCGTCGTGCGCGCCGGGCAACGCCTGTACGCCATTCCATCGAGCATGGTCGAGCAAGTGCAGGAGTACAAGACATCGGTCCTCGACAACGTGTACGCGACGCGCGAAGTGCAGTGGCTCGGCCACACGTATCCTTTTTACTATCTTCCCCGCGTGCTTGGCGACATGGAACATCAGTACGAAGCCAAGCCATACAACTGCGTGATGCTGTTGAAAAGCGGTGAGAGCCGGCTCGCGATTCACGTTGACGAGCTCGTGCGCAACCAGGAAGTCGTGCTCAAGAACATCGGGCCGCAGTTGTCGCGCGTGCCCGGAATCGCGGGTGCGACCGTGATGCCGAACGGCCAGCCGGTGCTCGTGCTGAATCCCGTGCAGATCGCTGCGCGCGAGTATCTGTCGCAAACTCCCGTGCAGATCGAGACCCGAGTCGAAAAAGCGAACATGGCGCCGATCGTCATGGTTGTTGACGACTCGCTCACTGTGCGCAAGATCACGGGAAGACTCTTGTCGCGCCAAGGCTACCAGGTCGTCACCGCCAAAGATGGCGTCGACGCGCTGCAACAGTTGCAGGACCTGACACCCGAAGTCATGCTCGTCGATATCGAAATGCCGCGCATGGACGGCTTCGACTTGACCAAGAACTTAAGGCGCGATCCGGCTACCGCCGGCATTCCGATCATCATGATCACTTCGCGCACCGCCGACAAGCACCGCAATCACGCGCTGCAGCTCGGCGTCAACGTTTTTCTCGGCAAGCCTTACCAGGAAGAAGAACTCATTCGGCACATCGAAAGCTTCATTAGAACGCCTATCCATCAGCCGGTTGCGTCAACCGTCAGACGTCTGTCGCAGCCGACGGCTTGAGAACGGCTAATAGCGGGCGTACATGTAGTTCCGCGGGGCTGCTTGCAGCCCCTTCTGCGGTTTGCAAATTTTTGGCCCGCCTCCGACGCCTCAATCCTCATTCCTCAATCCTCACTATATAATCCGCGTTTTCTTTCCGCCTCTCGCATGAAACGCGTCCTCTTTTTTTTCCTCCTTTTTTTTCCCGCGTTTGCGCCAGCACAGCTTGTGCCACCCACGCCATCGGTCGCGGCGAAGTCGTATGTGCTCCTCGATTTTTTCAGCTTGCGGATGTTGGCCACCAACAATCCGCACGAAAAAATCGAGCCCGCGTCTTTGACCAAGCTCATGACGGCGTATCTCTCTTTCTGGGCGCTCAAGGAGAAGCATCTAACGCTCGACCGAGTGCTCCCCGTTTCGCAGCAGGCGTGGCGGGCGCAAGGATCACGGATGTTTATCGAGCCCAACAAGCCAGTCACTGTGGACGAATTGCTGCGTGGGATGATCGTTCAGTCAGGAAACGACGCCTCGATCGCGCTCGCCGAAGGCGTCGCGGGGACTGAGGAGGCATTCGTCGAGATGATGAATCGTGAAGTGGCGCGTCTGGGAATGAAGAACACGAATTTTGTCAACTCGACCGGGCTTCCGCATCCGCAGCACTATTCGACGGCATATGATCTTGCTCTGCTCGCGGCGGCAATCATTCGCGATTTTCCCGACAACTACGCGCTCTATTCCCTCAAGGAATACAAGTACAACAATATTTCGCAGCCTAATCGCAATCGCCTTCTCTTCACCGATCCCTACGTCGACGGGGTGAAAACCGGATACACCGAAAACGCCGGCTATTGCCTGATTTCTTCGGCGAAAAGAGGTTCGCAGCGACTGGTTTCGGTTGTCGCTGGCGCGGCGACGAACAACGTGCGTTTCAGCGAAAGCCAGAAGCTTCTGAACTATGGTTTTCAGAACTATGAGACCGTGCGCTTGTATGAAAAGGGCCAAGTGCTTTCGACCTTGCCGGTTTGGAAAGGCGCTTCGGAGACCGTGCAGGCCGGCATCGGCCAGGATTTGTTTTTAACGCTGGGCAAAGGCCAGCGCGAGCGCATGCAAGCGAATCTTGAAAGCCGGCAGCCGATTTTCGCGCCGATCGCGGCGGGCGACAAAATCGGCTCGCTCAAGCTGACTCTTGACGGCGAACCGATCGCGGAAGTGCCCGCGGTCGCGCTGCAGGATGTACCGATCGCCGGTTTTTTCGGTCGGGTCTGGGACAGCCTGCAGCTCTATTTCAAATGATTGCGTATCTGAACGGCAGCTTCATGCCAGTCGATGAAGCGCGCATTCCGGTGCTCGACCGCGGATTTATTTTTGGCGACGGCATCTACGAGTTGCTCCCGGTCTATTCGCGCCGTCCTTTTCGGTTGCGCGAGCATCTTCGCCGGCTTGAGACGAACCTCGCGGCCATCCGCCTTTCCAATCCCTACAGCGTCGATCGCTGGGCCGAGTTGATCGCCGAAATGGTCGCGCGAAACGAACCGGAGGATCAGTCGGTTTACGTGCAAGTCACGCGTGGAGTTGCCAAACGAGACCATGCCTTTCCCAAGGGTATCGAACCCACCGTGCTCATCCTGAGCAATCCGCTCGCGACCCCCTCGGAAGATCAGGTTAAGAGAGGAGTGTCGGCGATATCGGCGCAAGACAATCGCTGGCTGCGCTGCGATATCAAGGCGACTTCGCTGCTCGCCAATGTTCTCTTGCGTCAGCAGGCGGTCGACGAGGGGTGCGCCGAGGCGATTCTGTTTCGACATGGGTTACTCACTGAAGGGGCCGCAAGCAATGTTTTCGTGATTCGCCAGAACGTCCTTTTGGCGCCGCCGAAGAACCATCTCATGCTTCCTGGGATCACATACGATGTCGTACTCGAGCTTGCTGAAGCTCATGGGCTTGCATCTGAAGTGCGCGACGTTGCTGAAAACGAAGTGCGCGAAGCTGAGGAAATTTGGATGACTTCTTCGACGCGAGAGGTTCTTGCCATTACGTCGTTTGACCGAGTGCCCGTTGGCGGCGGTAAGCCGGGACCCGTTTTCTGGCGAATGTACGGGTGGTATCAGGAATACAAGGACAAAGTCATGCGCGCGAGTTGAAAAGTGACGACTGCCGAAATGCAGCTCCAAACTTCCTTGCTCGAATACCCTTGTGAATATCCGATCAAGATACTCGGGCGCTCGCGGCCCGGGTTCGCGCAGGCAATTGTCGCGGTGGTTTCGCGTCATTCTCCGGAATTCGATCCATCGACGATCGAGATGCGCACGAGCAAGGCCAACAAGTATCTGAGCCTCACCTGCACGATTCAGGCGCAATCGAAAAAGCAGCTCGACGCGCTCTATCAGGAACTGTGCGATCACCCGATGGTAGCGATGGTTTTATGAGGACAGAGGACTCGGGACTGAGGATTGAGTCTCGAAGGACTTATGTTGTGGATTCGCTTAGTTCAGAACTACGGGTTCAGCGGCTCGGTCTTGTTGGCTACCTCCCAACCTTGCGCGCGATGCGCGAATTCACGGCGCGGCGCGACAGCGATACCCCAAACGAAATCTGGCTGCTCGAGCACACTCCCGTTTATACGACCGGGCTCAATGGCAAGAACGAGCATTTTCCCAAACACGATAGCGGGATCCCGGTGATCACCACGGACCGGGGCGGACAGATTACTTATCATGGTCCTGGACAGGCGATCGTTTACCTGTTGCTCGACCTGAAGCGCAAGAAGCTCGGCATTCGCGCGGTGGTTCGAATGATGGAGCAAGCTGTGATCGAGGTTTTGCGCACGCATTCGGTGATCGGAGACGTTCGCGCCGGGATGCCCGGCGTCTACGTGGATAACGCGAAAATAGCCGCGCTGGGTTTGCGGGTCACGCGCGGATGCTGTTATCACGGGCTTGCGCTGAACGTCGATATGGACTTGACTCCTTTTCGCTTCATCAACCCTTGCGGCTATCCCGCGCTGCCGATTACTCAAACGAAGGATTTAGGAATCACCGCGAGTGTTGACGAGTTGGCGAACGAGATAAGCGACTCTTTGATCGCCATGCTGGACAAATCATGATCCCGGCGCAGAAAGGCGAAGCGAAGACCGCGAAGAATCCGATCAAGCTGATTCCGATCGCGGACGCCTTGCGCAAGCCGTCGTGGATTCGGGTCAAGAGCGGTGTCGGCGCGCGCTATTTCGAAATTAAAAAAATCCTGCGCGAGCACAACCTGCACACCGTATGTGAAGAAGCTTCGTGCCCCAACATCGGCGAATGCTTCGGCAAGGGCACGGCGACGTTCATGATCCTGGGGGACTTATGCACTCGCCGCTGTCCTTTCTGCGATGTCGCGCATGGGCGTCCGCTTGCGCCCGACCCGAACGAGCCCCTCAATCTCGCCAAAACGATCGCGGCTCTCAAGCTTTCCTACGTGGTCATCACCAGCGTTGATCGCGACGACTTGCGCGACGGCGGCGCGCAGCATTTCGCCGATTGCCTACGCGAAGTACGCCGGCTTTCGGCGGGCACCAAAATCGAAGTTCTCGTCCCCGATTTTCGCGGCAGATTGGATGTCGCGCTCGACAGGTTGGCTTCCGAACCCCCCGATGTCTTCAACCACAACCTCGAAACCGTTCCCAGGCTTTACCGGCCGGCGAGACCGGCGCCGACTATCGCCATTCATTGAAGCTTCTGCACGAGTTCAAGTTGCGGCATCCGCAAGTTCCGACCAAGTCGGGGCTTATGCTGGGTCTGGGGGAAAGCGACGATGAGATCGTTGAGGTCATGCGCGACCTGCGCAAGCATGAGGTGGATATGCTAACCATCGGTCAGTATCTGCAACCTTCGCGTCATCATCTTCCGGTCGCGCGCTACGTTGCGCCGGAGGCTTTCGAGGAGTTTGAACGCAAGGCAAGCGAACTCGGATTCATTCACGCTGCATGCGGCCCGCTCGTGCGGTCGAGTTATCACACCGACCAGCAAGCATCCGAAGCCGGCGTCGCATAGTTTTCGGAGCACAAAAAAATGCGGCCCGGAATGCCGGGCCGCATTCTGACCTCCGCTCCCCTTTATATGAGCAGCAGCATCGTCGCTGTTTGATTGATGTGACCGATGTATTCTTCGCCGTAGGTGGAAAAGCCAATCGTGGGAATCTCGGCGAACAATTTGCCGTACGCCTCGGTCTGGCCCTTCTGCTCCATCTCGAGCGTGCGCAGGATGCAGTTGAAGTTGATGAGCGCCGAACCGCCGCCGTGCTCGCGCAGCTTTTGCTTGATGGCGTTCCTGGTGTCCTCGATGATGTTGGTGGATTCCAGCACCGATAATTCCATTCCTTCCTTGACCGCGCAGTAGAAAGCGAGCTTACCGTCAACGACTCGCTGTGGGCTGCGCACATACGGCTCCGAATTCACCATCAGACCGATCGGATGGCTCATGAAGTGATTGCCAGCCTTGTCCGGAGTCGTATTCACCGCGGCGGCATAGACTTTTACCGCGTTTTGGCCGTTGAACTCGACCACGGCGCGATTCGCTTCGTCCACTTTGGTGGCGATGAGTTTGCGGTTGCCTTCGCAGAAGCTTTGGGTCTTGATGATGTCGAATCCCCGCACGGGTTTTATGATGACCAGCACCGCGGCGCCACTCGCCGCGCGGCCGTTGGCGTAAACCCAGGTTTTTTGGAACTTGAGATCGTCTCCGGCTGAACCGCCGATGAAAGTGACGTTGGTCCAGTTGCCGATGCGGTCCATGAGCCCTTCTTCCGAACCGCTCATTCCGTCAACCAGGATGAGCCCGACGTGTTTTTGATGGTCCATGTCCTGCATGCGAACGCCAAAATAGCGTTCGAAATTGCCGAAGGCTTTCTTCACGCTCGCCTCGGAGTTGGCGTTTTCGACCATCTGGATGTTGAGGTCGGAAATGTCTTCTTCGCCGAATGCCATGGCGACGATGGATTTCTTCGTAACGTGACCGCTGATGATTTCGCCACAGCTCGAGCAGCCGAACGTGTCGGCGGGAGAGAATGCTTCCTGCATCTTGGCGGCCAAGGCGTATTGGTCGTAGACGACCGAAGCGAAATACAGGACCGAGCGCCACGGCCCCTTGCCGAGCGTCGTCTTCAATTCCGCGATCGCGGCGTCAATCGAAGAGTTGGATGATTTAGCAATCTGGGCGCGCATACTTTTACCCTCTAACCAAAATAAAAGTTGTAATTCGAAGCAGGCTTTAAGGCCGTCTTGCCAGTATTTCCTTGAGCATTTGAATCTCGATCTGGAGATCGGCAACCGCGCTTCTTAAACGCTGATTCTCCTCTTCGATCAGATTGTTGCGTTGGTAACTGGTCCCGGCCAGGTCACTGAACCTGCTGCCCAAGCGTTCAGCGGGGTGCTCTCTTTGTGCATATTTGTGCCGCAGCTCGGACATCCTCGATTCGACGTTTGCGCCTATTCGCGGCGCTTCCCTCGCGTCCACCGTTCGCTCAGGGCGCGCGGCGGCGGCATCGTTGGCAGCCGCTCCCAGACGCACATTGAAGTCATCAGCGATGCTCTGCAGCTTCGAAATTATTGCTGCATCATCGGGCGAGTTATCGGTGTACTTGTCTGGATTGATTCCCTTCAAAGCGAGCTTCGCACGCGTGATCGTGGCGAGAGCGATATTGCCTTTGCTTCGCGCCTGCACCACGTTGTCAATCAGTTTCTTAATCTGGCCAGCCATGTCTCCTCTCCGCAGGGTAGGGATTTCGGAGCGCCGGAAGTTTTTGCATTCCTACGCTTTTCACAACATACTTGAATAAAGATAGCCTGTCAATTGAAAGTTATTACTTTTTTATGAATGCTTTTTTTGCTTTTTTAATGAGCTTTGTCCCAATTCTTGCCGGTGCCCAAGGCGACGACGATGGGCACATCGAGAATCGCGACTTCACTCATGAGGCGCGGAAGTTCGCGCTGAATCAGATCGAGCTCTGAATCGGGAACTTCGAGCACCAGTTCATCGTGCACTTGCATAATGAGCTGGGATTGCTTGTCGGACAGAAAGCGATCGATCGCGATCATCGCGAGCTTGATCAAGTCGGCCGCGGTGCCTTGCATCGGCGCGTTGATCGCTGCACGTTCAGCGGCTTGCCGCCGCAGATTGTTTGACGATTTGATTTCAGGCAGCCAGAGGCAGCGGCCGAAAACGGTTTCCACATATCCTTGCGCTCGCGCCGTTTCGCGCGTGCGCTCCATGTACTTCGCCACCCCTGGATAGCGCGCGAAGTAACGCTGCATGTAATGCTGCGCGGCCGCGCGCTCGAGGCCCAACTCGCGCGACAAGCCGAAAGCCGACATGCCGTAAATCAAACCGAAGTTGATTGCCTTGACCTGGCGGCGCTGCTCGGCGCTCACTTCCTCGGGTGCGAGGCCAAAAACTTCAGCAGCGGTGGCGCGATGGATGTCGTCGCCGGCGGCGAACGCACGCAGGAGATTTTCGTCCTGCGATAGATGCGCCATGATCCGCAGTTCGATCTGCGAATAGTCGGCGGAGACGATGTGCGAGCCAGGCGGGGCGATAAACGCTTCGCGAATCTTGCGCCCTTCGGCGGTACGGATGGGAATGTTTTGCAAATTGGGTTCGAGTGACGCGAGCCGCCCGGTGACGGCCACGGCTTGAGAATAATTGGTGTGAATCCGTCCCGACTGGGCGGCCACCATCTGTGGCAATTTATCGGTGTACGTGTTCTTGAGTTTGGATACGGCGCGATGCTCGAGCAGAATCTTCGGCAAGCGATGATCGAGCGCGAGCCTTTGCAGGACATCTTCATCGGTCGAGGGAACTCCGCTCGGCGTTTTTTTGAGAACGGGAAGCCCAAGCTTATCGAAAAGGATCTCCTGGATTTGTTTCGGCGATCCGAGATTGAAAGGCACGCCTGCTTCGGCGAAAGCGCGCTCCTGCAACTCTCTTATTTGCTCGGCAAGCTCGCGGCTTTGTTCGGAAAGTTTGGCGGCATCGATGAGAACGCCGTTACGTTCCATGCGGAACAGAACTTCGATGAGCGGCATCTCGATCTGCTCGTAGACGAATTCAAGACCGGCGTTGTTCTCGATTTTCGGCCGCAGCTCGTGATGCAATTTGAGCGCGAGCGTGGCGCATTGCGCCGAGTATTCCGCCGCCCGCTCGATCGCGACTTGATCGAAGCCGACCTGCGCTACGCCTTTGCCGGCGATGTCTTCGAGCGCGGTCGCATCGGTGCGCAAGTGGCGCCTTGCCAGCTCTTTCAGTGAATTACTCGCGTGGCTCTCGAGAACATACGACTCAAGCTGGATGTCGTCAGCGATTCCGACTAGCGTTATGCCGTGATTGGCCAAAACGTGTTTGTCATACTTGAGGTTGTGGCCAATTTTTTTTCTCGCCGGATCTTGGAGCCACGGCCGCAAACACTGCAAAGCCGTGCCGCACGAAAGCTGCGCGGGCGCCCCGGCGTAACTGTGTGCGACGGGAACGTAAGCCGCGCCGTCGCCGGTGGCGATGGCGACGCCGACAAGCTTTGCGCTCACAGCGTTCGCGCCGATCGTTTCGGCTTTGAGCGAAACTAAATCGGCGGCTTGCATTGTCGCAAGCCATTCGTTGAGCTGAGTTTCGGAGACGATGATCTCGGCTTTGACGGAAGCGACCGCCGCTACCTCAACGCTATTTTGTGATTCGCTGTGCAGCTCTTGGCGCCAGCTTTTGAATTCGAACCGCTCGAACAAACTTTCGAGTTTCGCGGTATCGCGCGCCTGGAGTTTGAGGTCTTCGAACGTCACTGGCAGCCCGACATCGCATTTCACTTTGAGCACTTCGCGGGCGTGCGGCAGCCACTCGCGCGCTTTGCGCAAATTCTCGCCCACGATGCCGCTGATTTCATCGGCATGAGAAATGAGTTCATCGAGTGAGCCGTACTGCGCGATCCACTTGGCCGCGGTTTTGGGCCCGACTTTTTCCACCCCGGGAACGTTGTCCACCGAATCGCCGATCAAGGTCAGATAATCGAGAAGCTGGGAAGGAGCGACGCCGAACTTTTTCACGACTCCCGCTTCGTCGAGCGTTTCGTTGGTCATGGTATTGACGAGAGTGACGCGCGAATTGACGAGCTGGGCGATGTCTTTGTCGCCAGTTGAGACGACGCACTTCATGCCTTCGTGCGATGCGCGGTTTGCGAGCGTGCAAATAACGTCGTCAGCTTCGACGCCATCGACGATGAGCAGCGGCCAGCCGAGGGCGCGAATCGCTTCGCACAAGGGCTCGATCTGCGCGGCGAGATCTTCGGGCATGGCCGGCCGATGGGCCTTGTACGCAGGGTAAAGGTCGTCGCGAAAGGTCTTGCCTTTTGCGTCAAAAACGCACGCGCTATAATCCGCCGCGTAATCCTTGTGCAGCCGGCGTAGCATATTCAAAACGCCGTAGATCGCTCCGGTCGGTTCGTTCAGCCGATTGCGCAAGTCCGGCAGCGCGTGAAACGCGCGATACAAATAAGACGAACCGTCAACCAGCAACAGCGTTTTCATCAAGGGGAATCACTCATGAGCGCAAAAGACAAGCTGCCGCAGCCGATCGCGCCCGAACTCTTGGACAAGGCCTGGTCGGCGCGGGAATCGTGGCGCGTGTTCGGGATTATGTCAGAATTCGTCGAGGCGACCGAGCGTCTCTCTGGAATTCGTCCCGCGGTTTCAATTTTTGGCAGCTCGAAAGTTCCTCGCGGCCATCCGTATTTTGTTTTGACCGAACGCATCGCGCGCAGCCTTTCGGACGCGGGTTTCTCGGTCATTTCCGGCGGCGGACCGGGAACGATGGAAGCGGCGAACAAAGGCGCTTTCTTCGGCAAATCGCCGAGCGTGGGCTTGAACATCCAGATCCCCAATGAACAGCACGGCAATCCGTATCAGGACATCAGCCAGACATTCCGCCATTTTTTTGCGCGCAAAGTCATGTTCGTCAAATTCGCTTTGGCTTACGTCGTCATGCCGGGCGGTTTTGGCACCCTCGACGAATTGACCGAAGCGTTGACGCTCGTGCAGACGGAAAAGATCAGGCGCATCCCAATCATCCTCGTCCACGAACCTTTCTGGCGGGGCATGCTGACCTGGCTGCGTGAAACGCTCGTGAGCGAAGGCATGATCGGCGCGGAAGATCTCGACTTGATCAAGGTGATAGACGAGCCGAAAGAGGTGGTCGACGCGATTTTCCAACACTACGAGCAGCGCGGCTTCGAGCCTTCGGTGCAGGAGCGCGAGATTCAACTTAATCTGTAGCGCGCGGTCGAAGCTTGATGCGAAAACTCTTGTTCGCGCTCGCGCTAACGCTCAACATCGCTTTTGCGCAGAAGACGCCCGACAATCTCGAACCGCTGCCGGAATCCGCCGTCCCATCGCCTTCGCCGAGTTTGCCTTTCGACGATCCTTCGCTCGAGCCGGAAATCACCATACGCGAACGCGGCGGTGAAAAGATCGAGGAATACCGCATCGCGGGCAGGCTTTACGCGATCAGGATCACTCCGAAGCACGGCGTGCCTTACCATCTGATTGACGTCAAAGGCGACGGAAATTTTTCGCGCTACGACGGCCCGGGCGAGAGCATCCAGGTTCCCCTGTGGGTGATTCATGAGTTCTAGCGATTGATGTAATCCCCAGGCGGCATGTCCGTTTTCACCAAAGTTTCGAAAAACGAGTTGAGCCGCTGGCTGAAGAACTACTCGATCGGCGCGCTGACGGATCTCGAAGGAATCGCTTCGGGAATCGAGAACACCAATTACTTTGTCACCACTTCGCACGGACGCTTCGTCCTTACGCTGTTCGAAAAGCTCAAAGCCGCCGAGCTGCCTTTTTATCTCGAGCTGATGGCGCATCTGTCGTCGCACGGCATCCCGTGTCCTACTCCGATCGCCAACCTGCAAAACGATTATCTCGGCGAGCTCAACGGCAAACCGGCGAGCGTGGTCACTTGCCTGCCGGGACATTCCGTGACGCAGCCGACGCCGGACGACTGCGCGGAGGTCGGCGCGCTGCTCGCCGACATGCATCTCGCTGGTTCGAGCTTCGCGCTTAGCATGCCGAATCCACGCGGCCCCAAATGGTGGCACGCGGCGGCGCCCGAAATTGCGCCTTTCCTCAACCGCGAGGATTTAACGATGCTCGAAGCCGAGATCCATTTTCAGAGCAGCCACCGCTTCGACGAACTCGCGCGCGGCGTTATTCACGCCGATCTTTTTCGCGACAATATCTTGTTCGCGGAGGGCAGGGTCGGCGGCGTCATCGATTTTTATTTCGCCTGCAGCGACGTGCTTTTGTACGATGTCGCGATCACGATCAACGATTGGTGCCTGAATGAAGAAGGCCGCATTAACGAAGTGCACGCGGCGCACCTTCTCTCGGCATACCATGCGGTGCGAGAATTCAACGAAGTTGAAGCGGAAGCTCTTCCAGTGATGCTGCGCGCCGGCGCCTTGCGCTTCTGGGTATCGCGTCTCTACGATTTTCATCTGCCCCGTCCAGGCGAACTGACGCACGCCAAAAATCCCGAGCATTTCAAGCGCATTTTGCAAAATCACTTGCGCGGCGAAGCTCGGGCGAGAGACCTCTTCGCTCATCTCTGATGCAGATGCGCGCCTATCCCGCCGAGTACGGCTTTCGCTGGATCAACGAGGGTTTCGCGCTCTTTAAGAAAAATCCGATCATCTGGGTCGCGCTCACCCTCATTCTTTTCTGCGTGGGATTGGCCTTATCCGCTATCGGCGTGGTCGGGCAGCTCCTTTTTTATTTGCTCTCACCTGTGTTTTTGGCTGGGCTCATCGAAGGTTGCCGCGCGCTCTCAGCCGGAGGCGAGCTGGAAATCGCCCACCTTTTCGCCGGCTTCCGCAAGAACCCGGTTCCGCTCGTCACGCTCGGGGGAATTTATGCGATTGGGCAGGTATTGATCATGGGTGCGATGCTGTTCGCCGGCGGCGAGGAAATGTATTCGCTGTTCGAGACCAGCGCCGAAGAACTGGACCCGCAGCGCGTGATGGAGGTGTTGTTGCTGCCGCTTCTCGTCGGGGCGGCGCTTTCGGTTCCGTTCATGATGGCGCTGTGGTTCGCGCCGATTCTGGTTTATCTCGGCGAGCAATCGCCTTTGAATTCGGTCGCCGCGAGTTTTTACGCCTGCCTCACCAACTTCGTTCCCTTCCTGGTCTACGGCGCGATTCTTCTTGTCCTGGCGTTTATCGCGGCGATTCCCTTCATGTTGGGATTTCTGGTTTTGATTCCCGTCATCGTTACTTCGGTCTACGAAAGTTACTTGGATATTTTCGAACCTAAATCCGCGTAAGTCTCGCGTATTCGAGGGCGAGCCACTTCACTCCGGCCTCGCGAAAATTGACCTGCACACGCGCGTCAAGCCCGCGTCCCTCCATATTGACGATGACGCCGTGTCCAAACTTCGGGTGCGCGACGGAATGTCCGACAGCAAAAGGCCCTTCAGCTTGCGGCGAAGGCGCTGCTGCCTCCATCGTTCCCCAACGAGTAAATGTTACCGGCGCGTTGCGGACGATCAGTTTATCGGGAATCTCACGAATGAATCTTGATGGAATGTTGTAGCGCGTGTGGCCGTGCAGCATGCGAGATGCGGTGAAGCTCAAGTACACACGCTTTTTCCCGCGCGTCAGCGCCACATACATCAAGCGCCGCTCTTCCTCGACGCCATCGGGATCGTTCAAACTATTCTCGTGCGGGAACAGTCCTTCTTCGAGCCCGGTGATAAAGACGGAATGAAATTCGAGGCCCTTGGCGGCGTGCACCGTCATCAACTGTAAAGCGTCATCGCCGGCCGCGGCCTGGTAGTCGCCGGCTTCGAGCGCGGCGTGCGCGAGAAATTCGGCGAGCATGTTTTCGGGTTGCAACGCGTCCTGCTCGGCGACGAAGCTCTGCGACGCGCTCACGAGTTCGTCGAGGTTGGCGACGCGGTCCTTGCCTTCCCGCTCGCTTTCGTAGTGGCTTCTAAGTCCGCTTTGCTGGATGACGTGCTCGATCGCTTCCGGAAGCGGCAGGGTGGCGCACGTTGCGCGCAGGCTCTCGATCAGTGCGACGAAACTCTCGACGCCTTTTGAGGGATGAGGGATGAGGGATGAGGGATGAGCATCTCTTGAAGGATGTGGGATGAGGGATGAGGGATGAATAGTCCCTGATTCCCTCCCCGCCCTTGCCAGCGCCGCTTTCCACAAGCTCGTCTTGTTTTGACGGGCGTATTCGCCGAGCAAATCGAGCGTTCGAATTCCAATTCCGCGCGCCGGAAAATTGACGACTCGCAAGAACGCCCCGTCGTCCTCGGGATTGGCGACGAGACGCAGGTAGCCGAGCGCGTTCTTGATCTCCTGCCGTTCGAAAAAGCGCAATCCGCCGTACACCCGGTAGGGAACGCCGGCGCGAAAAAGCGCGTGCTCGAGCACCCGCGATTGCGCGTTCGAACGATAGAAAACCGCGATATCGGCAAGCTTGACTCCGCTTCGATTCAAATCGCGCACGCGTTCGACGACGCTGTCGGCTTCCTCAAGATCGTTCATCGTCTGCGTGAGCTTGAGCGGCTCGGCGCCAGGCGCAGCGGTCCACAGATTTTTTCCCAGTCGGCCGCGGTTGTTCGCGATCAGCGCATTGGCGGCGTCGAGAATGTTCGCTTCCGAGCGGTAGTTCTGTTCGAGCTTGATCACGTGCTCGACTTCGAAGTCGCGCCTGAAGTTCTGCATGTTGCGCACGTTGGCGCCGCGAAAAGCGTAGATCGACTGGTCGTCGTCGCCCACCGCGAAAACCGAATTGTCCGGTCCCGCCATGAGCTTGAGCCATTGGTATTGCAACAGATTCGTGTCCTGGAATTCGTCCACGAGAATGTAGCCGAAGCGGCTGCGATAATGCTCGCGCAAGGAGGCGTTCGACTCGAGCAGTTCATAGGTCCTCAGCAGCAACTCGGCGAAATCCACCGAGCCTTCGCGCTGACATTGCTCGTCGTAAGCCGCGTAGATTTCGTTCATTCGGCGCGAGACATAGTCGGTGGTCTCAACCTTCGACGCCCGGAGTCCAGACTCTTTGTTGGCGTTGATGTAGTAAGCGACTTGCCGCGGCGGGAACTTCTCATCGTCCACATTCAAGCCTTTCATCACGCGCTTCAACAACGACTGCTGATCGGCCGAATCGAGGATCTGAAATTCGCGCGGCAGATTGGCTTCGCGCTGATGCGCGCGCAAAAGCCGGTGCGAAAGTCCGTGGAAAGTCCCGATCCACATTCCGCGCGGATCGAGCGGAAGCATCGCCGAAACCCGCGCCAGCATTTCGCGCGCCGCCTTATTGGTGAAAGTTACCGCGAGAATCCCGTGCGGACTGGCGAGTCCCTCGCGGATGAGCCACGCGATTCGAGTGGTCAGCACGCGCGTTTTGCCCGAGCCCGCGCCCGCGAGGATCAATGCCGAAACGCGCGGCAGCGTGACCGCTTTGAGTTGCTCAGGATTGAGCCCGGAAAGAAATGACATCACTGACAAATTATACGCGCCGAAAAATCGGGGAATTGAAAAAACGTTGTGTTGCGATCGAATATAATGCGCACGGGTAAAAGACAGAGGAGACCGAAAGAAGTGAGATCGTTCCTGAACTCGGCTGACGAAGGATTTTTTCAGCTTTCGATCCTCAGACCTCAGTCCCCAGTCCTCTGAAATGCAACGGCAATACCGTCCCGATGTGATCGAGCGCGAAGCGCAGCAGCGCTGGGAAACTTCGCACGCGTTTCGCGCCGCCGAGGAAAGCTCGAAGCCGAAATACTACTGTCTTTCGATGTTCCCCTATCCTTCGGGAAAGCTACACATGGGGCATGTTCGGAATTACACGATCGGCGATGTTCTTGCTCGCCATCAGCGCATGCGCGGCCTCAATGTGATGCAGCCGATGGGGTGGGACGCTTTCGGCCTGCCCGCCGAAAATGCCGCGATCGCCAATCGCGTTCCGCCGGCGAAGTGGACGTACGACAACATCGCCTACATGAAGAAGCAGTTGAAGTCACTCGGCTTTGCCATAGATTGGCGGCGCGAAGTTGCCACGTGCGATCCGAATTATTACCGCTGGAACCAGTGGGTGTTCCTGCGCATGCTCGAGAAAAGTCTCGCCTACAAGAAAACAGGCGTAGTGAACTGGGATCCCGTGGACCAGACCGTTCTTGCCAACGAGCAGGTGATCGAGGGCCGCGGATGGCGGACCGGAGCGCCCATCGAGAAACGCGAGATCCCGATGTATTACCTCAAGATCACCGATTACGCCGAAGAATTGCTCGCGGCGCTCAACGGCCTTCTCGGCTGGCCCGATCGCGTAAAAACGATGCAGGCCAACTGGATCGGCAGAAGCGAAGGAGTCGAGATCGTTTTTCCTCTCGCCGATCGGTCCGCGGAGCTGAAGGTTTTCACCACGCGTGCCGACACCTTGCTTGGGGCGACTTACTGCGCCATCGCCGCCGAACATCCGCTCGCCTCGCGCGCGGCAAAAGACAATGAACCGTTGTCGGCGTTCGTCGCCGAATGCAAACGCGGGACAGCAATGGAAGCCGAGCTGGCGAAGCAGGAAAAGAAAGGCATGCCGACCGGATTCTTCGTTGTCCACCCATTGACCGGCGAAAAATTGCCGCTATGGGTTGCGAACTATGTGTTGATGGCGTACGGCGAAGGCGGGGTGATGGCCGTCCCCGCGCACGACGAACGCGATTTCGAATTTGCGAAGAGGTATGGGCTTCCGATAAAGCCGGTCATCAGACCTGCCGAGGGCGAGCTTGAACTTCCGCTCAAAGAAGCCTACGTATCCTATGGCGTCACGTTCGATTCGGGCGAGTTCTCAGGACTCGATTTTGACCACGCCGTGGATGCGATCGCTTCCGCGCTCGAACGAAAGGGCCTCGGCAAGAAACGCGTGCAGTGGCGGCTTCGCGACTGGGGGATATCGAGGCAGCGCTATTGGGGGTGCCCGATTCCGATTATTCATTGCCCCAGTTGCGGCGATGTTCCCGTCCCTGACGAGGAGCTTCCGGTCATCCTTCCCGAAAACCTTGTCCCCGACGGGAGCGGCAATCCGCTCGCAAAAACGCCTTCGTTCTACGAGGTCCCCTGTCCAAAATGCGGAACATCGGCGAGGCGCGAGACCGACACGATGGACACTTTCGTCGATTCGTC